>CAUSQP010000050.1:0-4469 GCA_963534175.1 uncultured Acholeplasmataceae bacterium | reverse complement strand
TAAAGAATTCCCAGCCACATCCACTATATAAAAATTTATAAAATTACAAATAATCCGCAAAAAGCACAGATTTAGCGCAATTCATGCCTAAATTTGTGCTTTTTGATTTTCTTTTGCTTGATTTTTAGTGTGTTTTTCTATATAATATTATAGAGTAATACACTTATATGAAAAGGAGAAAATTATGCCAGTACCAAAAGAAATATTAGCAGTAGAAAGACCGAAAAGCACAAGAGTGAAGGCATTTGGAAACAGATATCTAGTTATCAAAAGAACATCTAAAATTAAGAACGGAAAACCATATCCAGTTGAGCTTGGTACAATTGGCGAAATTGTAGATGGTAAATATATTGAAATTAGAAAAGAGCCTAAAAAAAGAATGAACCAAGTGGACATAAAATCCTATGGTCCATTTGCTCTTTTTAACAAAAGCTGCTTTAGTCTTTTTGAAGACTTAGCAGCAGTTTTTGACATAGACATAGCAAAAAGAATCTATGTCATAGCAATGATGAGAGCGATTGACAGAAAAATTACTAACCAAGAAATTGGCTTTACCTATAGCCAATCTTTTCTTTCAGAAATTTTTCCAGACCTTTCGTTAAGTGAAAACACAATTTCAAAACTACTAGTTAAGATTGGCCAAGAATATAGATATATTCATCGTTTTATCCAAAGAAGAACAAAACAATTTGAAGGAAAACAACAAGTAATTGACGGTACGCTAGTAGACAACAATTCAATTGAAAATAACTTTTCTGAGTTTTCTAGAAAAGCTAAAACTAAAGGTTCAAAAGAATTAACATTAGTTTATTCTTTTGATATAGACAGCAAAGAACCAGTCGCTATGAAAACATATCCTGGCAATATGTTAGATTCTCGCTCAATTGATGACTTTTTGACATCTTTTGATGTAAAAAATGGCTTAATTGTGATGGATAAAGGCTTTTGCACGAAAGCAAACATTGAAAAGTTTAAGGAAAAAAATGCGCTTTCATACATCATTCCGCTTAGAAATTCAGCAAGGGTTTTAAAAGATTTAGACATTTTTAGTAAGATTAACAAACCGCTCAAAAAGTACGATGAACCTGTTCTTTTTTACAAAACTAAAACAGACAACAACACATATCTATATGCATATAAAAACTTAAAATCTGAATACGAACAAAAACTCGGTTATCTTATTTCAAACGAAAAACGAGATACTTTTGACGAGCAAAAGTATCTCGATAGAGAAGGTCAGTTTGGCACAATAGTGCTTGAATCTAACATAGATTTAACACCATTGGAAGTTTATTTAGCATACTCAAAACGCTGGGAAATTGAAACAATGTTTAAAATGATGAAAGAAATTATCAGTTTAGACACAGTAAATGTCCATAGTGATTACAGTGTTATAGCAACTGAGTTTATAAACTACATTTCAGTTATTATGGCACAAAAAGTAAAACAGGTTTTAAGAACCACTAAGATGGTAGTTAAAACAAAGAAAACAGAAACTAAAACAGTAGCAGAAACATACTCATTCAGACTAGTTATTAAGTATCTTTCTAAGATGTATAAAACTAGAGTTGGCGAAAGTAAAAATTGGGTTACATCAGTACTGCTTAAATACACAGAAGAGTTAGCAAGCGTTTTGGGTATATAGTGGTAAAAATTGGGAATTCTTTATTTTAAAGGCTTTAAAGTCTTTTGGAATAATTCAAAGAATCGGCGCAAATAAAAATGGTTACTGGCAAGTAAAAATATAATTAAATTACCAGCACTGTTTCTAAAAAACGCCAAATTATAAAGTAAAATTAAGCCAAATTATAAAATGGTTTGCTTTTTGAAGACTTAGCGGTGCGCAACCTTAAAATATACGCAGAGAAAATAAACGGAAAAGTTTATCACTGCCGTGATAAAAACGGGCTTGAATGCGACGCTGTTGTGTGTCTAGATAACGGGGAGTTTTGACTAATTGAAGTAAAAATAGGAAATAGTGTCAGAATTGAAGAAGGCGCTAAAAACCTACTTAAATTGAAGTCTTTACTTTCACCTAAAATGAAAGAACCTAGTTTCTTAATGATAATCACTACAAGCGACACTGCATATGTTCGCGGATACGGAGTAATAGTGTGTCCGCTTAGTTGTCTTAAAGACTGATAGCACAGCATTTTCAAAAAAGAAAAGTACTTACCTAAAATTAAGGTGTGCCAACCCAAAATGGTAAATACAATATTCTTGTTCAACTACTTTCATAGTTAACTCAAGCATCGCCATTTTGTCAAGTAGAATTAAGCCAAATTGCCTAATATAATAACGGCAAATTGCCTAATAGAAAAACGCCAAATTGCCTAATAGTTGATAAAAAATGGTTTTTAAATATAATAATATTGGGAGCGATTATGACTAAATATTTAAGTAGAATAGTTGAAAAGAAAATTAAAGATACACTAGATACTAGCGGTGCTGTTTTAATCAAAGGCCCAAAATGGTGTGGAAAATCCACCACAGCACTGCAATTTGCAAAAAGCGTGATTTTCATGCAAGACATCAAGGATAAAGAACAAAACATAAAACTCGCTAAGTATGCTCCATATGATTTTCTTAAAAAAGAACCACCATTACTTATAGATGAATGGCAAGAAATTCCTTTTATTTGGGATGCTGTTAGATTTGAAGTTGATAAAAGACAAAAATTTGGTCAGTTTATTTTAACTGGCTCTTCAAGTCCTTTGACAAAAGCAATCAAATCACAAATTATGCATTCAGGAGTTGGCAGAATTGCTACTGTGTATATGCGACCAATGTCTTTATATGAATCTCTAGAGAGTACTGGTGCGGTGAGTTTAAAAGAACTTTTTAATGGCACAAGACCGGTTTATGAAACTTCTAAACTAGACAGGTTGGACTACAGCTATTTAATTTGTAGAGGCGGCTGGCCAAGTGCTGTAGGTCTAGTTAAAGAAAAAGCATTAAAAGTTGCTAAAAACTATTTTAACCAAGTTATTGAAAGTGACTTGCTAATAGGTGCAGAAACTGTTAGAGATAAAGAAAAACTGAAAAAAACTCTAAGGTCTTACGCTAGAAACATCTCTAGTCAGTGTTCTATTCAAACCATTGTAAACGACATTAAAACAGGAGACGGAATTTCTATTACAGATAGTACTGTGGCTTCCTATTTAGAGTTATTTAAAGAAAATTTCTTAATTGAAGATATCAGCGCGTGGAGTCCAAACATCAGAAGTAAGACAGCGATTAGAACAGCACCGACTAGACACTTTATCTGTCCATCGGTTGCTGCAAACTCTTTAAACTTAAGTCCAAATGATTTAATAAATGACCTTAACACTTATGGTTTGATGTTTGAAGATTTAGTGGTTAGAGATCTTAAGATTTACTCAGATAATCTAGGTGCAACTATTTATCATTACCGCGATAAAAACGGTCTTGAATGCGATGCAGTAATTCACCTTGACAGTGGTCAATTTGGCTTAATTGAAGTGAAGTTAGGCACAGCGGATGCTATAGAAGAAGCCGCTAAAAACTTACATAAACTAAGTTCTTTGCTTCCTGATGATAAACAACCTAGTTTTTTAATGGTAATAACTACAACAAATATTGCCTATACCCGAGAAGACGGAGTTATAATTTGTCCACTAGGATGTCTTAAAGACTAACTTAAGCATCTACAAAGAGTGCCGAAAAAAATATTAAAAAGTAAAAGGGCGAGAATGTTTTTAAATAAAGTCTACCCTAATCTAGATATCGAGTTTCTAGATACATCTGTTGTTGAAAAAGCAAGGAAAATGGCGGTTTGATGCGATAAAGACCATGTCTGCAAGACTATGAGTTATGATGAATTTTTGAAAAGTAGTGGTTTATTTTTAATATACCCAGAAACTAAGCGCGAAGGAATTACATTAGCAGCTATCGATAACTCAATAATGTTTGTTCTTCCTCAACACAAAACAGACGATATTTTTAGAGTTGTCAACAAAGATGAGTATGACGACAGAGATGTCGCCATAACAAACTTGATTGATAGTTATGAAAGACTTATGAGTTTTGGGCGAAAACATCTAAATGACTTGTTTGTTTTAGATGGGATTGTAAATCTAATCTTCTGCTTAATATGACTCTTTAATTTAAAAATTTATCACTTTTCTTATTCTTAGACTTGCTCTAACATTGCACTCTAAGTTGACATATCCAAAATTATGCAAATTTATAGAAAAAATGCCAGAAAATATACCACTAGTGTTTGTGCTATAAAATATTGAAACTTTAGTTTGATTTTATTAGTTAAATAACAGTTAACACTGAATATTTTTAGTTTTTTTGAAAATATTCAGTGTTAACTTGATTATAGTGAAACAATTCGCTACTGTTAAATAAATATGCTTTCGGTGTTCGTTCCATTTTTATGCCCTAGAAACAGGGTACACCGCGATTTCTCTGGTTTATTGAAAAAGAAGTTTTGCGGGTGG
>CAUSQP010000049.1:0-4539 GCA_963534175.1 uncultured Acholeplasmataceae bacterium | reverse complement strand
GCAATTTCGGCAAGTGGGTTGTTTATTGCTTTTTTAATTAGCATAATTAAAAAAACGCTAAACTATTTTTCTGTGAGTGAAAATAAGCAGTTAAAGACTTTAACTGTTTTTTTATTTTGGCTGTTTTTGTCAAATCCACAACCAAGTAGTTTTAAATTTGCGTTTATTTACTTAATTTATTTAATAGCAGAGCACAAAGGCTTGATGATTAGTAAAATTAACGCACTTTCTTTAACTGGATTGCTTGCTTTTCTTTTCAATCCTTTTATTGTTTTTAATCTATCTTTTGCATTAACTTATTTAATTTCGTTTTTTGCGATTTTAAATAAAGTAAACTTTAAATGGCAAAATAGTATTTTAAAAAGTAAAATCAAATCAAGTATTTACTTTTACTTAATAGTTTTTCCGCTTACTGTAAATTTCGGCGGTAAACTTAACTTAATCTCGCTCTTTTTAAGTAGTTTTATTTTACTGTTTTTAACTTATTTTTATTTTCCTTTAGTTTTAATTTTACTTTTATTTTATCCGGTTGCCTATATTTTTGAATATCCATATCGGGCAATTTTGACGTTATTTAGTCAAAGTAAATTTAGATTTGTAGAACTAAGTTTTCCTGAATTTTCAATTTATGGCTTGCTCTTTTACTATTTAATTTTAATTTTCTTTATCTTTAGACAAACAACTTTTGTTTACTTAAAACGCACTCTTTTTATCCTTGCCTTAGTTTTGTTTAAAATCAGGTATTTGTTAACTCCTACACCTTTGTTAAAAACAGTGGTTGAAAATAACACAACTGGTTTAATACTTATCAACCAAGCCCAAGCAACATTGATTAACCCTGGTGCAAAAACCCTTTATACATTTAAAAAAATAGGTTTTATTTTTCAACCTGAAATCATTTACACAGACTTGTTTTACTTTGAAAAAGAGTTGCTTACTTTAAATGAAATTCAGCCAAGAAAAATTTACTTTCCAAAATTGCCCAAAATAGTTGAAGCAAATTACTATTTTTTGCCAACTCGTTTTCGGCTAAGTAGTCTTGAAATTAACATGTTATACACAACAAAAGTATACGAGCATCTTAGTAACAAAGGTCCAATTTTAGAAATTAAGTACGGCACAGTTTCGCTGTTAATGTTAAACTCAACTACCCACTCTAAACTGAATTTATTTTTAACTGAACACAAAACAGTTCGACCAACACACATCTTTGCACACCAAAAAAGTGCAGCAACCACTGAGTATTTTTCAAATAAACTAAATTTTGTTAAAAATATAGCCGGCCGAAAAACCGTAAATATTTATTTTTTGACTAAAAACACAATATACAAATATAGTGAGAAGTTCAGTATTCCACTCAGATGCTGAATTTAGAAACTAAGCCTGTTTTTGAAAATCAGAGTAAGGAACAGTCACGCTATACAAAGAAATTTCTCTACTAAATGCTATGTACTTCCAAAAAAGACCAACAACAGCCACAATCGGCATTAAAAACCCAACTAACAGCAAAATATTGTAAACTTTTTTAGCGTCAAAGCACACAACTAAAGAAAGAATATAAAAAACCAACCACAGCATAAACATAATTGATATAAGACTTATTAAAAATAACAAAATTAGTGTTTTAAATGCAGTAATTTGGGCATCAAACCCGCTTTTTGGGAAGTTTTTAAAAATCAAGACTAAAAAAACCGGAAGAATAGCAGACATAAAAATTAAGCTCAACCCTAAACTTAGTGCTGACTTTATGTATTTAACTCCTCTAATCATTTTAGTTAGTTGATTGTTTTTCATAACTATGCCTCTAAAATAATTATAAAACATCAAAATCTAACTGGCTATTGTTGACTTAAATAAGTGTTTCAATTTTTGTAAAAATTAGTAAAAAAACAGTTTAAGTAAGCACTAAAATACCCTTAATTTCCTAAAATTTGTTTGAAAATGCTATAATTGAACAGTAAAATTAAGGAGAAAAATATGAAAAAAATCTTTTCAACTACGATCGGCGGTCGTAGCCTTAGAGTAGAGATTGGCGAAGTTGCAAAACAAGCCCAAGCATCTGCTTTAGTTTATTACGGAGACACTTGTGTGCTTTCAACAGTTTGTTCAAAAGCAAATGAAAACCCACTACAAGATTTCTTTCCGTTAATGGTAATTTACCAAGAAAAAAAATATGCAGGTGGAAAAATTCCTGGTAATTTTATGCGAAGAGAAGGCAAAGGCTCTGAGTATGAAACTTTAATGTCTAGACTAATTGACAGACCAATTCGTCCGCTTTTTAAAGAAGGTTATAAAGACGAAGTTCAAGTTGTCAACACTGTAATGTCTTTTGATGCAGCCTGCTCAGCACCACTTACTGCAATGCTTGGCTCATCTATTGCTCTTTCTATTTCTGCACTTCCTTTTGAAGGTCCAATTGCAGGAGTTTGCGTCGGCATGATTGATGGTCAGTTTGTTATCAACCCATCTATTTCCGACCTTGGAAAATCAACACTTAACTTAACTGTTGCTGGAACTAAAGACGCCATTAACATGGTAGAAGCCGGAGCCAGTGAACTTAGTGAAGAGACTATGGTAGAAGCGATTTTATTTGCACACGCAGAAATTAAGAAAATTTGTGCATTTATCGCATCTATTCAAGCAGAAATCGGTGAACCTAAAAAAGCCGTTGAAATCACTGTTTATAACCCAAAATTAGTCAAAGAACTTGAAAAAAACTACGCTAAAAAAATTAAAACTGCTCTGCTTGTTTTCGACAAGCAAGAACGAGATAACGCTCTTAATGCTTTGCGCGATGAAGTCATTGAACTTTACTCAAAGGAATACGATAAACTTAATTTAACTGAAGAGCTTCGTAAACTTTACGATAACGAAGTATTTTTAGCCTATGAAGATTTAGTTAAAATAGAGTTTAGAAAACTAATTACTGTTGATAAAATCAGACCAGATTCAAGAAAAGTCAAAGAAATTCGTCCGCTTTCGTCAAGATTAGATATTTTGCCAAAAGCCCACGGCTCTGCTTTGTTTACTCGTGGTCAAACTCAGGCCTTAGCTGTTCTTACTTTGGGTGGAGAAAAAGATAAACAAATTATTGATGACCTTGGTTTTGAAGAAGAAAAAAGATTTACATTACACTACAACTTTCCACCATACTCAGTTGGAGAAACCGGCAGATATGGAGCACCGGGCCGCAGAGAAATCGGACACGGTACTTTAGCTCGCCGCGCTATTTTGCCGATGTTGCCAACAGAAGAGGAGTTTCCGTATACTATTCGCGTGGTTTCAGAAATTCTTGAATCAAATGGATCTTCTTCAATGGCTACAGTTTGCGGCTCTACTTTGGCCTTAATGGCAGGCGGTGTGCCTTTAAAATCCCCAGTTGCAGGTATTGCGATGGGCTTAATTAAAGAAGGTAAAAACTACACAATTTTAACCGACATTCAAGGCATGGAAGACCACCTTGGTGACATGGACTTCAAAGTAGCCGGAACTAAAGCAGGTATCACTGCTTTGCAAATGGACATTAAGATTGACGGAATTGACAAGGCTATTTTAACCGAGGCATTGGCTGACGCTAAAGAAGCGCGTTTTGCTTTACTTGCCCACATGCAAACCACAATTTCTGAACCTAGACAAGAAGTTGCAGACTGCGCTCCACACGTTAAAGTTATCAATATCAACCCTGATAAAATTAAAGACGTAATTGGCAGTGGTGGTAAAGTGATTAACCAAATTATTCAAGATTGTGGCAATTGTGATATTGAAATTTCGCAAGACGGCAAAGTTGTAATTAGACACCCTGAGGCTAAATATATTCAAATGGCTTACGACAAGGTATACAACCTAACTCGCGAAGTTGAAGTTGGCACAGTTTATGAAGCCAAAGTGATTAGAATTGAAAAGTATGGTGCTTTTGTTGAACTTTGGCCAGGTATGGAAGGTTTGATGCATATCTCTCAAATTGCGCTTGAACGTATTGAAAAAGTGGAAGATGTCTTGTCTCTTGGTGATCAGGTTTTAGTTAAATGTATTGGAGTTGACGAAAAAGGCAGGGTTGACCTTTCTCGTAAAGAAGTTTTAAAGAAAAATAAAACTAAATAAAATAAATTAAAAAATACACAGACAATCGAGCGGAAACGTTAGGAAAGTCCATGCTAGCACTGGCTGTGATGCCAGTAGTGATTGTGCCAAGGCACTAAATAATCTTGGGCAAGCCTTTTGGTTTGACGACGGAATTTTTCTGTAAAGTGCCACAGAGACGAGTTGATTAAGTTCAAGTGAAACGGGTAAACTCCACAAGCTAGAAACCCAAATTTTGGTAGGGGAACCGCTTTTGTTTTAAATTAAGAAAAAACAAACGGAATGCATTTGCATTAGATAAATGATTGTTTAAATACAGAACATGGCTTATTATGTATTTTTTTTAAAAAAACTAAAAGATAGACCAAACACTATCTTAAAATATTTAAAAAAACGACTGAAAATTTGATAGGTACCCCGTTTCCTGGACATAGGAAAGGGGTACTTTTTTATATGAAA
>CAUSQP010000048.1:0-4596 GCA_963534175.1 uncultured Acholeplasmataceae bacterium | reverse complement strand
GGCAACAAGCAAGTCATATGTAGTTCTTGAAATACAGGCTACTTTGCTTGGGTTTTTCTTAACATAAACTTTGCTACCAACCATGTCAGTTATAGCAACTTTGTTTTTGTCTTTAAATAAATCAGTGCAAGAACTTAAAGCCGCGATAGCCAGGATGTTTAAAAAAATAACCAACAAAATTTTTATTTTTTTATTCATTTTTACTCCTTTTTGGTGAAATTATTAACTTTTATTATTAGTTTTTAGATGAAATAAAATCAGTATTTACATCCAAAACATAGGAAAAATTTCTTAAAAAAACTGAAATAAAAAAAGTTAATAACTCACTTAATTTCTTCAAGTTAATGATAGTATCGGGGGGGTAAAAGCAAATAAAAACTCGTAAATGCAAGATACGCATTTACGAGTTTAAGATTCTTATTAAAATGGGGCGGCTGATGGGAATCGAACCCACGCATATCGGAGCCACAATCCGTCGCGTTACCACTTCGCCACAACCGCCACATCTTTTATATTATATGCTTTTGTAAAAAAATATCAAAACATTTTATATATCTGCTTCTTTAGCCTTTAATGTTATATAATAATACCTGTTAATGAGGTGAACAATGTCAAAAAACGAAACTAAAAAATTTGGTGTTCAAAGGATATTTTTCCTAGTAATCTTAATTGCAATTCTTTCATTTATTTTATATTCAATTATTGTCAAAGGTCTAAGCGACCGCAGAACATCTTTTTTCAAAGATACAACCAATCAATTATCACCGGCTGCAACTTATAAAACTTATCTAGGTGCTGAGACTAAAAATAAAGAAAGCGCTAGAACTGAGTTTTTGCGTTCTTATGCTGCTTTTCATAACTTCAACATCCAGCCAAAGGCTTACTTTACTGCTAAGTTTGGCGAAAAACCAGGCAACGAAGTTAAAGACCTTGAACTAATGTTTTTTGCTGTACAAAACCGCAAAACTAATGGACTTGGTTTTCTTTTATTTATTGAAAACGGTAAAATTGGTAAAACTGATTTAGTAGACCCTTCTCAACAAGACTACACAGAAATTCCTTCATACATTACTAACTCAAAAACTTTATTTAAATTAGACATCGTTTTTAACGCAAACTCAAAAGAAGCAGGCAAACCAAGCAGCGACAATACAGGTGTTAACTTATTTCCACAATACCCAACAATTGTTGAGACAGCTGACAAAGAAAAACCATTTGAAATAGAAAGACTATTTATTCAAACTACTAACGCTAAAATCAAAGAAAGCAAAATCGCTGAGTATGGACACAAACACACTGTAGTTGAGTTTGCTAAAACTAGTTTAAAACTAGAAGGTAACCAAGAAGTTGTGCACACTAAAGTAGGTGCTGTTGAAGAAATCAATAAATTCAAAGAAAACAAAACTTTCGCTGATTTTAAAGAATATAACCTAAATCTATACAACGGCAAAATTATTTGGCAAACTGTTTTAACTACTCTAGTTGGACTTGGTGTTATCTACTTAATCGTTTTCCATAAATTCATTACCGAAATCATTAAAGACAGAAAATCTAGACGACAATTCGCTAAACAACCAGATGCACAAGAGGCTGAATACAAAGAATCTAAATCAACAGTATCTGAACCACTTGAAGATATTAAAGAACCAGAACAACAAACAAGCGAAAGTACTCTAGATTCTGAGTAATTTTTTTAAAACATTACCTAAATATTTCTAAGCAAGTCTTAGAAATATTTAAATAGGGGTATGGTGTCAACGGTAGCATGCGGGTCTCCAAAACCCTTGGTGTGGGTTCGAATCCTACTACCCCTGCCAGTAAATAAATATATTTAAATTAAAAAAAGGGGCTTTCCCTTTTTTTATTGCAAGAGAGGTTAAAATGCCGGAAATTAAAAAAATAAATCAAATCACCGAAACTAATTCAGTCTGTTTACCAGGTTCCTTTGACCCCATTACTTTAGGACATTTAGAAATTATTAAAAGACTGGCAAATCAGTTTAACCGCGTTGTCGTTTTGGTTTCAAACAACGCAGAAAAACAATATTTATTTACCCAAAAAGAACGAATTGAAATGGTTGAACTGGTTTGCAAAAATCTTTTGAATGTAGAAGTTAAATCAACCGCTGGTTTGACCGTTGAGTTTGCTAAAACCAATCAAATTAGTTTGTTGGCTCGTGGAATCAGGAATATCTCTGACTTACAATATGAACAAAACCTTTATAACTTTAACCGCACACTAGAACCTGCTATTGACACAATTTATTTAATTGCTGACACTAAGTTTTTGTTTATCTCTTCCAAAAATATCAAAGAACTAATTAAAAACAATGTTAATATGGATGCTTTTTTGCCAAGTGAAATTATTGACAGAGTCACCAAAAAAGTTAAATCAACACAGTTTGAAAAATAGTATTAAAACAATCATTCGTAGACTGTTGTATTTTTACTTCAAAAAACAGTTTAAATCGCTTAGCGTAAATTATTTTTAACCACATTTCGGCAGTCCAAACGCCAAAATGTGGTATAATTTTTTTGTTGCAAAACACCTTGCTGACTTAATTTGTCAGCTGTTTAAACCATAAGGAGGAATATATATGAACAGTACATATTTTGCGATGTATATAATTAAACCTACCCTTGAAAGTGACAAAATCAAGGAAGTAATTAATTCTTTAAATGCTGTTTTTACTCAATATAACTCTAATTTACTTGAGTTAAAAGAACTAGGCATTAAAGAACTGCAATACGAAATTCAAGGTTTTAAATCAGGCTATTATGTTCAACTTAAAGTGTCTACCTCACCAGAAGGCATCAAAGAGTTTAACCGCTTGATTAGAATTAATGAAAACATTATTCGCGATATCACCGTTAAGGAAGAAGAATAATGAACAGAATCTCGGTAACAGGCCGTTTGGCTCAAGACCCGGTTGCCAGAAAAACTAGAGAAGGCGCTACTTTTACTACTTTTACCGTAGCAGTTGGTCGCATTGCTAGAGACCAGGCTGATTTTTTTCACTGTGTAGCATTTAAAGCACCTGCTGATTTTATTGCCAACTACGCCCACAAAGGTGACTTAGTTGCTTTAGACGGAGAAGTTCGCTCACGTAGTTTTGTTGAAAAAAACGGAGAATCGTTTTTAACTTTTGAAATTATTGTTGACAATGTAGATATGTTGTCAACTCGCGAAGAGCGTGAACGTCGTATCCGTGAACGCCAAGAACGCGGCGAATATGTTCAAACTTACTCGCCACAAAACCAAAATCAAGAACAATCTTTTGGTGACCTGCAAGCAGACAATCCACTTAGCAGTCCTGCACCTAAAGAAACAGACTCTGAACTTGACCTGTAACTTGGTTTAATTTTTAAATTTTTAGGAGAATTAACACATGCAAAAAAGACAATTTAAACGTAGACGCAAAGTTTGTTATTTTACTCAAAATAAAGTTGAGAAAATTGATTTTACAGACGTTGAACTACTAAAAAAATTCATTTCTGACCGTGGCAAAATTTTACCACGTAGAATGACTGGAACTTGTGCTAAATGGCAACGTCAACTTGCAACTGCAATTAAACGTGCTCGCCATATGGCACTACTTCCATTTGTTAAAGAATAACAATATTTGAATTTTTAAAAAAAGAACCATTTTTTTCTTGGTTCTTTTTTTACTTAAAAAAGTAAAGCGAATTAAATGAAAAAAATTTATTTACTAACTTACACCCAAGCAACAAAAGCCAAAAAAATAATTTCGGCTCACCCTGAGGTTGATTTTACATACTTGCCCGAAAGCAAACTATATACAGTTTTAAAGCACATACTTTTAAACAAAGTTTTGACTGAAAATTTTTTTGAAACAACTCAGCAGATTAACTACTACAAAATGCCTTATAACTACTGTTTTTTAAACAAATTTTACATATCTGTTTCAAATAAGCCAGGTTTAGTAGTTATCGCCGTTTCAACAAAACCAATCGGGATAGACTGTGAGTTTTTTAAAAACCGTGATTTTTCAACACTTTTAAGTGGCTTTTCTGAAAACATTCGCCGTGTTTTTCAAACTCAAACTAATCCTGCTGAGTATTTCTATAAACTTTGGACGGCCTCAGAGGCTTACTTTAAAATGGAAGGTCAAACCTTGCCAATTCACGACATCGACGCTAAAGTTTCATTTCCAATGACTAAGTCATTTCGGTTTTTAAAACCACAAGCAGGTTGCGTGTCAATTGCCCAAAAATCACTAGAAATCCCTCAGTTTTTTTTAGTATCAATTGACAAAACTAACCGTTTGCTTGTTAAAAAAACCCGCTTAAATAAGCTATAATATATATAAATTAAGGAGGTTTTATATGAAAAAATATCTATTTTTAGCATTCGCCACAACTGCACTAACTACCTCTTTAGTTTTGTTTTTTATCTTTCCGCCACAGTTTAAACAAGAAACTAAGGCAATTTCTGCAGTCTCGCTTACCTTTGTTTTTTTAACTTTAGTTTCGTTTTTCTTAAGTTTAATTTACTTAATTAAATCAAAAACTAAAAATAACGAAAACAAATTAAACAAACGTCTGGAGATGTGGTCAGAAGTTTCTGTTAATATTA
>CAUSQP010000047.1:0-4606 GCA_963534175.1 uncultured Acholeplasmataceae bacterium | reverse complement strand
GTGAAAAGATAGATGTTGAATTTAAAGAATCCAAAGATGCTTTAGCTAAGAATGTTTTTGAAACTGTTTGTTCTTTTAATAATAGAAACGGCGGGCATATATTGCTGGGTGTAAACGATAAAAAATAAATTGTTGGTGTTAGTTCAGATAGAGTAGACAAGATAATTAAGGAATTTACTACTACAATAAACAATCCACAAAAAATAAATCCGCCACTTTATCTACAACCTGAAGTTTTCACCATCGATAATAAAAAAATAATTTATATCAGGGTGCCAGAAGGCACACAAGTGTGCCTACTAAACGGTAAAATCTGGGACAGATCATATGATGGTGATATCAACATCACGAATAATTCAGACGCAGTATATAAGTTATACGCAATAAAGAAACGCGAATGTTTTGTAAATAAAGTATACCCCAACCTAGATATTGAGTTTCTGGATACCTCTGTTATTGAAAAAGCAAGGAAAATGGCGGTTGGACGCGATAAAGACCACGTCTGGAAGACTATGAGTTATGAAGAACTTTTGCGAAGCAGTGGTTTAATTTTAACAGACCCAGAAACTAAGCGCGAAGGAATTACTTTAGCGGCTATCTTGTTGTTTGGCAAAGATAACTCAATAATGTCTGTTCTTCCTCAACACAAAACAGACGCTATTTTTAGAGTTGTCAACAAAGACAGATATGACGACAGAGATGTCGTCATAACAAACTTAATTGATAGTTATGAAAGACTTATGAGTTTTGGGCGAAAACATCTAAATGACCTTTTTGTTTTAGAAGGAATTGTTAATGTCAACGCAATAGACAGAATTCTTAGAGAGATAGTTTCAAATACTTTGGCACATAGAGATTATTCAAGCGCTTTTCCTGCAAAAATGATTATAGACGATGAAAAAATTGTGATTGAAAACAGTAACTTGCCGCATGAATTGGGAGCATTAGAATTGCGTAAGTTTAAACCGTTTCCCAAAAATCCTCCCATATCAAAAGTCTTTAGGGAAATTGGCCTTGCCGATGAACTAGGTTCTGGAATGAGAAATACTTATAAATTCACGCAGCTTTATTCAGGAAAAGACCCGCTTTTTGTAGAAGAAAATGTTTTTAAAACAATAATCCCGCTTAAGAAAATAGCAACCCAAAAGGTAGGTCTTATTGCAGAAGATGTCACACGAAGTATCTCTCTTGAAATTGAAAACAAAATCAAAACTATTATTAAAAATAACATTAAAGTTAGTCGTAAAGATATAGCACTTATTTTGGGAGTTAGTGAGAAAACAATTACTAGATATATAAAAGAAATTACTGATATAAAATATGTTGGTAAAGGGAAAAATGGGCATTGGGAACTAAATAAATAAAAATAGTAGAATTATCCAACCAAATGTCCCTCGAAATGTCCCTCGAAAATCTAGATAAGATTTAGATATAACTAAAAATTACAAGATATAAAAACTTCTACACTTGTTTTCAGAAATAAAGCCAATAACGCCTTAATAAGGGTTTTTGTCGGTATTTTGCTGTTTTATTTTGTTATGTTGTTTGCCAATACCTATGCTTGAAAACTATTAAGTTTTCTAATAACTCAGCCCTTAAAGGTCTTGTAGACTATCCCTATAAAGTTTATAGAACCCGAAAAAGATGCTATTTGGCAAATTTTATACTAAATTGTGAGCGCACAATATTTAAAAAGCAAACCAAAACAACTATAATATACAGGGTTAATCGCTTTAAAACCCCAAAATAATTTTACTTTTTAATTTATTTTCAGATAGAAAATAATGTAAAAAGAAATAAATAAATTAAAGAATAATTCGGATTTGCTTACTTATAAAATAGTAAATTCCGTTAATTTAGAAAGGACAAAAAATGACAAAACCAAAGAGAAATTTAAGCATTTTAGTTTCAGCGATTTTAGTGTTAATGCTACTTTCAGTAATTTACTTATTAATTTTAATTTTTACTTTTCCTAAGTTATCGCTTTCCGAAAGTAAAGGTTTTGATAAAAACGACATTTTTAAATTAGAAAATGGTAAATTTAGATTTGTAGTTCCAGAGAAACTTTTTGAAAAAAATTCCCAAAACTTTGTTGAAATTAACCCTGATTGGTTTCAAGCAACAAAGTACGGAAAAATTACTTCAGTCAAGGCTAGACCAGGCAAACCATTTGCTTTAAACTTTGAAGACAAAGAATACGACAGCGTAGTTTTTTCAATTGAAACCAGAAACCGTGTTGGTATTAAAAAAGAATACGAAGTTATTGTTGATTACTCTAACTTCGTGCGCGTTTTTTTCTCAGAATCACAAGAAAACATTGCACCAAGAAAACCACTAGTAATTCCGCGTTCTAAAGTTAACACAGAATACAAAGCCGTAGTTGATGAACTTTCTCAAATTTCTTCTTTTTCGCCATACAACTCAATTGGTCAAAAAGAAAGCACAACTTTTTCTTTTAAAGAAGTACTTGACTTAAAAACAGGTCAGGCCTATCACGCTAACACAGAAAGTCAAATCAGATTAGTTTACGACTTTGTTTTAAAAGGAATACTAAAAGACCCAAATAAAGTCAATAATCCAGAAATCATTGACTATATTTCAAAAACTCAAAATAAGATTACTACTTTAAACCCGAACGGTAATTTAAATTTAGAAACTCAACCATTCTTTGTCTCTGAGTTTTTAGGTTGGTACTATGTAAACAAACGAAACGAAGTTGTGGAAGTTGGAGCAGGCCAAGAAATCGATGTTCCTGAACTTAAAGGCTATGAATTTAGATTAGTTGCTAGATACAAACATTCAATTGACGAAAATAAACTAAAAGATGAATTAAACAAACAAGGCTTATTTTTAGTTACTTATTTTGATGGAAGTGAAAAAGTATTTTCATACATTGCAAGAAAAGGCGAACCACTTTTAAACTATCGTCGTTCAAAACCGGAACACACCCTAGTTGGTTGGTATGAAGACCCTGGCCTTACAAAAGAATTTGATTTTAAGCAAGAACGCGCAAATAAAAATATTTCGCTTTACGCAAAATACGAAAAAGAAAATGTTCAACCACAACCCGGTCCTGCCCCCGAAACTAAATATACAGTTAAGTTTATAACTACTCCAAGTAAAGTTAAACTTTACGATATTGAAATTTTAAAAAATCAAAAAATTAGCAAAAACTACTACTTGAATCCTAATTTAGTTACTTACACTGACCAAAACGGAGACCTTTATAAACTAGCAGGTTGGAAATTAGAAGGCTCTGGTGAACTATTTGACTTTGATACTCCAATTACTAAAAACATCACACTTGTTGCTGTGTTTGAAAAGTCAAACACTCCAAGTCCTTTGCCTAAAACTACTGAATACAAAATTCAAAGATTTAAAGAAAAACTAGGCAACCAAGGGTATGACTACGATTTATACGACACCGAAACAATTGCCGGTGTTCAAGCAGGAACAGAAGTTCAGTTATCTCAAGATAAACTGCTTCCTCCGCGTGGTTTTGAGTTAAACGGTGCTTCTTCTGAGATTAAAAAAACAATTCAAGCAGATGGAACTACTATATTTAAATTGTATTTTAGAAGAAAAACCTTTAAAGCAACTTTTAACTATGACGGTGGCATTTTAAATGGTGAAACTAAAAAAGAAGTTGAATATAAGTTTGGAGAAACTTTGACTGACATTGAACACCCTACTAAGGTTGATCCTACTGGAAATAAAACTTACACTTTTTTAGGCTGGTTAAACCGAACTACAAATCAGTTAGTTGATTTTGCTCAAATCAACTTAGTTGAAGAAAGTCTAAATTTAGTTGCTAAATGGCAAGAAACTGACAACACTAAAAAAGTTTATCTAAATTTAGTTTACGAAGGACTTGCAAGTTCAACAGATTCAGAAAATGAAGTTGAACTGCCAACTCAAAAGAAAATTGGTACAACAGTTTCTGCAACCGACCAAGACATTAAAGACATCATCACTGCGTTTCTTTTAAGACACCCGCATCCTCACCACGAAACTGATTTTGACGCAGCAAAATCTATATCTAGCCTAACTGTTCAAAATAATGCAGATAAACAAATTATTAAACTTTACTATAAAGCCAAAACTTACCGAGTTACTTTTAACTTAACAGACCCAGGACTTGATCAAAGTACAATTGACCCTATTTTAACTCAACCCCTTAACTTAAAATACACAAATAAAATCAGCGCAGAAGTTTTAGTAAAACTACGCGCTGTTAGAAAAACCAATACAGCAACTCACGACTATGTATTTGAAAAACTGTTGGTTGAAGAAACAAATACTGACTTTGACCCAACAGTTGCATACAACTCAAACATCACAATTAAACCTGTATTTAAAGAAGTGAATAAGACTACTGCAAATATTACTTACACCATTAGAACTCAAAAAGCAGATGGTAGCTACGACGAAAAAACACAAATTAGGAGTGGTAAAATAGGTTCAAATCATACAGTTGATTATATAAACCCAGATAGCACTATTTTCCAAAACCCTGAATACAGTGTGCCTAATTTAACTGTAAACGCGGACGAAACTCAAAACAAGGTGACAGTTACAGTTAACCGCAAAACTTATAGATCGGAAG
>CAUSQP010000046.1:0-4631 GCA_963534175.1 uncultured Acholeplasmataceae bacterium | reverse complement strand
GCTTAGAGCACAACATTACATCTCCGTTTGATTTAGATATTATTAACATAAAACTAATGCTTAAAGCTAATGAAACTTTTACAAAAATTTTGTTCTTTAAAGGTGTTGCTAATGCTGATAAATTTATCTTGCCACAACTACTAAATGTTTATTTAGGATGCCTATTTATCTTCTTTTTAGTTGCAGCCATTCGTAAACCAAGAGTTGACACTTCTTTACTTGCTTTCACTCTATTTGTATTCTTTATTGCGATGCTTCCGTTTGCGTTTAAAACATTTGGTAATTTTGCAAATAAAGGTAGTTTAAAATTCTTAACCCAAACTCTTAATTTCATGCAAACTTATTCTGCTTGGTTCTATTCAGGTGTAGTTGTTCTGTTGCTATCTACTTCAATCTCTGCCCTAGCAGTTCGTATCAAAAAATAGTAAATTACAGTAATTTCAAACTGAAAAAGTGTGGCGTTGCCACACTTTTTTTATTTCCAAAATAAGATAAATTAAAAAGTGTTATCATATTTTCGTATAAATATTTTAAAGCAAAGGAGCACATTATGTTTGAACAATTTTTAGAAGAAAAAAAGGCTTCTACCGCCAGAGTTGTTTTCAGGTTAATTGCCTATATTTTAATTATCTTAACCACCACTTATTTCCTTTTAGCGTTAACTTCTACACTTGGTGAAGTTTTTAGTTTTGCCAAAAGCGGTTTTTTTAATAAATTCAAAGCACTTTCAACAGAAGCAGTTTACTATTCTTTTGTTGCAGGGTTTTTAGTGGCGCTTTGTTTTTTGGTTTTAGGTTCAACTCGCAGCAACTTATTTAAAATCACAGGGGTAATTACCACGCTAGCACTAGGTTCAATCATTATTTTAAGTGCATATTATGACTTTAAAATGTCAATACCTAAAGGTGTTGAAAGTCCTTATGAAAGCGCTAAGATGTCTGGTTTCTTTATTCAAAATATTTACGCAAAACCACTTTCTCACAATTTGCTTAAACAAATTCTTACTGCTTTTAAACTAGAAAAATTTGCACACTACAAATGGTTGGCTTTAACTCCGTTTTTATTAGTGCTAATCACTAGATTTCACGCAGCCGGTAAAGACAAAAAATACTTAGCCTTCCTTAGACTAGGCTTAGATATTTTAGCAGTTTCCTTTATTTTGATTACTGTAAACTTGTTTGTATTTGAAAAAGTTACAGTAGATGCTGGCCAACACGCTTTAGTCTACAGTTCGCTTATTTTATCTGCTTTAGGTTTTGGTTTCTTATTAGCCGGAACTATCGTTGCTTTATTTCACATTAAAAAATACTGATCTGTTTTGTTTTTAAAATCAAGGCAATCAGTTGAAAAAATAGAGTTATTTTAATATAATTTTATTTGTTGGTGCAGTAGCTCAGCTGGATAGAGCAATAGCCTTCTAAGCTATCGGTCGGGGGTTCGAATCCCTTCTGCATCGCCATTTGATTTTAAACTCCAGGCAACTGGAGTTTTTTATTTTGTTAAAATTAAGGAATAAAATTTGGTTTCTATTATTCCGAAGTTAATTTTATATTATTCCGATAGTTGCTATTATTCCGCTAATTTTGTAAAATATATTTGTAGATAGGAGATAAAAATGTTTGTTTCAATAAAAACAATTGCAAAAAAATGGAGAATTTCTGAAAGAAGAATAAGAGTGCTTTGCCAGGAGGGTAAAATTCCAAGCGCTTATAAAGACGGCAAGGCTTGGAAAATTCTTGAAACCGAAATAAAGCCTGTTGACAGTCGTTTTAAAAATTCAAAGTCTATTTACACGCAAATCAAAGAATTAAAGGCAAAATTAGATAAAAAAAGACCGTTTACCAGTGCAGAACTAAGAGTTTTGAACGAAGAGTTTATTTTGCAAAACACCTACAACTCAAACGCAATCGAGGGAAATACATTAACACTTAGAGAAACTGAATTGGTGCTAAGGGGTTTAACTATAGGTAAAAAAACCTTAAAAGACCATTTAGAAATAATTGGCTACAAGGAAGCTTTTGATTTTGTTTTGAACCTAGTTAAAGAAAAAAGTCCACTTACTGTAGAAATAATTAAGCAAATTCACTTTTTAGTATTAGCGAGTGACCAAAATGACCGCGGGGTCTTTAGAAAAATACCTGTTAAAATTCTTGGTGCAAAACACGAAACAACAAACCCTTTTTTAATCCAAGAAAAACTTGAGGCTGTAATTTCTAAATATCGTAACAGTCAAGATGATATTGTTAAAAAAGTTGCACTTTTTCACATTGACTTTGAGTCTGTGCATCCTTTTATTGACGGAAACGGCAGGTGTGGTAGATTACTTGTTAATCTTGAGTTAATGAAAGCGGGGCTGCCACCGATTGACATCAAATTCACAGACCGTGAAAAATACTACAACGCTTTTGATAAATATCACGAAAAGGGTGATTTGAGTGCAATGGAAAAACTATTTGCTGGCTATATTTTAAAAAGACTAAAATACTTACTTGAAATACTTAAGTAAATAACTAAAAAAGTGTTTAAATCAACTTGATTTAAACACTTTTATTTTTTAGGCAAGCGCTTTAATTCTAAACCTACCTTTAAATGAAGATATATGTTTAAAAGTAATAAAGGCCTTAGGGTCGATTTCTAAAATTAAGTCAACAAGTTTTTGTTCTTCAAACTGATAAACAACAGTAAGTAAAACTGTCTTGTCTTGGAAACTATAGCCACCTTTAGCATCCATTAATGTCACGCCGTGTTTCAGTTCTTTAACTAAAGTTTGTGAGATTTCAGTTTCTTTAGTAGTTACAATTAAAGCCTCAATTAAGTTATATGAGTTGTGAATTTTATCCATCACAACCATAGAAATTAAAAGTCTAATTGAAGTAAAGATAAATACATAAAGTGCATACAACATTTGTGGTTTATCTTTAAGTTTTCCAATACCTTTTAAAATTTTACCATCAGGTCCGCCGATATTTTCAACAAAACTTTTAATCACAGAATTGTTGGGGTCGGCAAATAAGGCGAAAAAACAACCAAGCGAAATAATAGTTAAGTTCATAATTGTAGAGATTTTACCAACAGACATCTTACCTTTATTTAAAGCAAGAACTTGGCCAACAATGTCCAGGCCTCCGGTAGAACCACCGTATTTAAGAGTACCACCAGTTCCGACACCAATAAAAATTCCACCAGCGATTGCCAAAATTAACGGAGATGTGGTTTTCAGTAAATCAATTTGCAAAAACTTCACACAAGTGGCTTGCAGCACTATTGAAACCGCTGAATAAAAGGCAAAAGTTTTAGAAACTTTAAACCAACCAAGTAACAATATTGGAATATTTGCCAAAATAATAAACAAAGAAAGTATGGTTTTTGCGTTTTCTGGGTTTAATTTAACTCTTGCAACATGATGCAAAAAATCTACAATTAACTGGCCAATTCCAGGAACTCCACCTGTATACATACGAACATAAGAAGCCTCTAAAAACCAAGCCAATCCAATTCCGTAAACAAAAGTGAAAAAAACAGCCATAAAAAGGCGATGGGCTTCGGGTAAAACTTTTCCTTGAATAAACTCGCGTCTTTTGGCTTGTTTTTCTGTATATGAAATGATTTCTGGGTTTAGAGTTTTATAAAAGGTAAGTTTCTTTGACTTATTTAGTTGTTTCTGTTTGTGAGCAGGTTCTATGTAAACTGGATTTTTTTCTTTAGTTTTCATAAAAAAAATTCTTATTGCTCAAAGTCTTTTTTGTCTAAACGGACAAAAAGAATTTCTGGTTTTTTAAACACTACTTCTTTAAAAGGTTTTTTAACTAAAATAGACTCAATTTTATTTTCGTTAATCTCAAGCATCTTTTGAATTTTTAATGCACTTTCTGGAATATAGGGTAGTAAGGCGATTGAAAGCACACGAATAACTTCAAATAAGC
This sequence comes from uncultured Acholeplasmataceae bacterium, assembly GCA_963534175.1. Lineage (GTDB taxonomy): Bacteria > Bacillota_I > Bacilli_A > Acholeplasmatales > Acholeplasmataceae > CALISC01. The sequence goes on along the minus strand of CAUSQP010000046.1, from coordinate 708 downwards.
AAGTTAAAACCGACATTAGTTTATCGTTTTCTTGGTCTATAAACTTATTTGCTAATCTGGCAAGTTCTAAAATAGTTTTTGCTGCTTCTGCAACTTTGTATTCAGAAAAAAGTTCTGTTAATTTATCGGATAAAGTCTCAATGTAATTATTGATTTCTTTAAAATTTTCATCTACAAAGCAATATGTTGGAATAAACTTAGAGTCAAAATATTTAGCAAGCATGCCAAACGTACGATTAACTAAATTACCAAGAGTATTGACTAATTCTGTGTTAGTTTTTTCTAAAACTAATTCATATGTTAAATTACCGTCGTCCTTATAAGGAATTTCTGAAAGACAGTAAAAACGCACCTTATCAACACCAAACACTTTGACCAGTTCATCTGTATAAATGGTGTTACCAAGCGATTTTGACATTTTTGCCTGAGCAGTTAAAACCCAAGGATGTCCAAATACAGTTTCTGGCAACTCAAGTCCAAGCGACATTAAAAAACAAGGCCAGTAGATGCAGTGAAATCTAGTAATGTCTTTACCAACTATGTGTACGTTTGCTGGCCAAAGCTCATCAAACTCTTTGCTTTGCGTACCCGGTGTATAGCCGATTCCAGTTATGTAGTTACAAAGTGCATCTAGCCATACATAAAGCACATGTTTTTTGTCAAAATTAACGGAAACCCCCCAATCAATAGAAGAACGGGTTACACAAA
>CAUSQP010000045.1:0-4769 GCA_963534175.1 uncultured Acholeplasmataceae bacterium | reverse complement strand
TAAACAGTCTTGGCTATTAAAATAGTCTATTACAAAAATTGTTCAGTAATATTATGCAATAATAAAAAAATATAAAAACTGTTCAGTATTATTATGCAATATTTGGTTTAATGCCCTTTTAATGCTAAAATACATTTGAATTAAAAGAGGTTTTAAATGGTTATAAGAGATAAATACTTAAACTTAATACGTGAGTTCTATGAAAGTGATTTAATAAAGGTAATAACTGGCATAAGAAGATGCGGAAAATCAGTAATTCTCAATAGTATTGCCGATGAAATTAGCAAAAAAACAGACAACATAATTTTTCTAAACTTTGAAAAAACAACCGATTTTGCTAAAGCAAGTACAGCCCACGAACTTGTTGATTATGTTATGCATACTAAAAAACCCGGTAAATGTTATTGTTTTTTTGATGAAATTCAAGAAATTGAAAATTGGCAGGTTGCGGTTAAAGACTTAAGATTAGAAAACTGCTCAGTTTTTATTACGGGTTCCAACTCAAATCTTTTATCTAGCGAGTTTATTACACTTTTAAGCGGCAGGTTTGTTTCATTTAGAATTAGGCCATTTGTTTTTAAGGAAATTGAAAAATTAGCAGAAACTCAAAACTTCAAACTAGATATTGACGATTATTTAATTTGGGGTGGGTTCCCCGCACGCTTTCAATACCAAAGCGAACCAGGTTTAAGAAACTACCTTTCTGAATTGGAAAATACTATAGTTATCAATGACTTAATTAAAAGATATAAAATCAAAAAAACAGTCATTTTTAAAAAAATTGTTAACTTTATTTTGAGTAACAACTCAAGAATTTTTTCAGCAAGATCAGTACACAAAATCATGCAATCTGGTTTTCCTGAACTTTCCACAAATACAGTTATTAAATTTATTGAATACTTAAAAAATGCTTATATTATTGACGAAATTCCACAACACTCAGCTAAAACTAAACAAAGTCTAAAGTACTACAATAAGCTTTACAATTCGGATGTTTGTTTTAATTCTTTAAGAGTTGATGACAAACGTTTTGATTTAGACCATAATTTAGAAAATGTAGTCTACAATGAATTGCTATATATGGGCTATGAGTTGAAAGTATATAAAGTCGACAATAAAGAAATTGACTTCCTAGCAGCTGGTCATAATAAAAAATATTTAATCCAAGTTGCATATTCGGTTGTAGACAAAAAGGCTTACGATAGAGAAATGGGTGTTTTCAATAGTATTGATAACACTTCGCAAAAAATTTTAATTACAAACGACACTTTAGATTTTTCAACTTCTACAGTTAGACACATTAGACTAAAAGATTTTTTAAAAATGGAAACACTTTAGTATATATTAACCGACATAATTTTACCCGATAACTTAAACTAAAATATTTGTAAACTTTTTTGGGGGGATGCGTGTACAGATCGGACACACCTGTAAATATTTTATTTGCTAGAAAGTTAAGGCTAAAAAAGTTTATAGAACCTCTAATGGTAATCACTACAAGTGATACTGCGTATGTTCGGGAAGACGGAGTAATTATATGTCCGCTTGGCTGTCTAAAAGACTAACTTGTAAATTTAAAAATTATTGGTAGAAAAGTGCTTGCATAAACATATAAACCGTTTTTTCTTATGTTTGGAAAGGAAAATACATAAAATTTTTAAATTAATGTTGTCAATTTTTTGAATAAATGTCGGTGTAAATGTCGGTGTAAATGTCGGTGTAAATGTCGCATTTTATTGAAGTTTGTCGCTAAATATGATATTTTAATTAAGGAGGTGTTTATGCTAGTTGAGTCTAATAAAGTTGAATTAAAGGTAAAATATACTAACCAAGTTGTAAAAGAGATAGTCGCGTTTTTAAATGCTGAGGGCGGAAAAATATACATTGGTGTCGATAATGATGGAAAAGTTGTCGGTGTTTCTAATATTGACCAAATTTTAAGATCAATTTACGACATAGTTGCTAGCCAAATAGAACCAAGCGCACAAGATATGGTTAAAACAGAATTAGAAAACATTAACGGTATTCTTGTTGTAGTAATAATTGTAAAAAAAGGTATATCGCCTCTGTATTGTATAAAGAAGTATGGTTTTTCAACAAGTGGTTGTGCAATTAGGGTGGGTTCTTCTTCAACTGAAATGGATGCAGAACAAATTAAGGCAAGATATAAACAAAGATTTTTTGACGATGATGTTTTTGCGTCTTCTACTACTAACTTACCGATTTTATCGTTTCAAACTTTGAAAAACTCCTATTTAGAATTTGGCTATAAATTAAATGAAGAAACTTTTGAAACTAATCTAGCGTTAGTCAATAGTAGCGGTAAATATAACAAAATGGCTGAACTGCTTTCTGATAATAATTGCTTTTCTTTAATATTTGTAAAATTTAGTGGAAAAACTAAAGCAGCATTATCGCAAAGAAGTGATTACGGAAACAAATCGATAATTTTTGGGTATCGCCAACTTATGAACAGAATTGCTGCTGAAAACATATGTCTTTCAGACACTTCAGTTAGGCCAAGAAAAGACACATTTTTATTTAATTACGATAGTGTGAATGAAGCTATTATTAACGCAATAGTTCACAATGATTGGTCTATTGCTGAACCGCAAGTTTCATTTTTTAGCGATAGAATTGAAATTTTATCGCATGGTGGTCTCCCATATAACTTAAAATTAAACGATTTTTTCCTAGGTATAAGTAAACCTAGAAACGCTAAACTAATGAAAATTTTTTCAGATCTAGATATAGTCGACCACACAGGACACGGCGTTCCGATTATTATTGAAAATTACGGCAAAGGTGTTTTTAAAATTAGCGATAATTACATTATTGTGTCTATACCATTCAACGAAAAAGTTGTTAAAGAAATTAAAACAGGTATTAACGTTTCTATTGATACAGACTTAAAATTAAACAAGATTGAACATAAAATAATTTTATTACTTTTAAGGGAGCCAACACTAACCACTGATAAAATCGCAACACTTCTGCATAAAACAAAGAGAACTGCAGAACGATATTTAAAAGGTCTAAAAGAAAAAGGTTATATTAAAAGAGAAGGTTCAGACAAAAAAGGAAATTGGGTAGTTTTAAAATAGAACTTGCTCATTAATTAGGAAGTTATATTTTTTATAACTTCGCTAATTTAATATTTACAACGCATTAAAACAACATTTTATGGTTCTAAATATCGTTTTTAAACCTAAAAGTTGATAAAAATCTTGTGAGTTTTGATGATATGAAATTTAAAACGGAATTATTGGCTTTATTAAACTAATAATTCCGTTTTTATTGTATACAAAATTGAGGTTATTTAAATAGATCTGCTATTTATTTTTCAGTTTTTATTTTTTGATTTAACCTAATTACGCAGTAAATAGCCACCTGATTTAGGTTATCGCCAATATAGGAAAGTTGATATTTGTTGCTTATTTTAAATGCTTTGTACTTCCTTAGAGACTCTAAATACTTGTACGAATTTATCTTTTTTCAAACACTATGAAAATAAGCAAAATACATACTTTTTAATTAAGGACAATGTTTTTTTCTAAGTTAAGCCAGTTTGCCCAACTCAGTTTCTATATCTCTTTTTGCGTAGACAACACGCAACACTTTTACATTCTTTTTTTCTTCATTTACTACATAAAACACAAGATAGTTAGCGACGCGAAAAAACCTTAGTCCTTTTGCTTTCCATGTTACGTTATGATATAGACTATGTCTGCTTGGTAGAAGTTCTAAAGACCCAATTGCATTAAGCATCTTGTGTACCAAACTTTTTGCAGAACTTACCTGCATCAATTCAAATGAAATGTACCTATAAATGCCAGATAGATCTCTTTTTGCGTTTTCTGAAATTAAAACTTTATATATCTTCACCTAAATCTTTTAATAACTCCTTTTTCACTTCTTCAAAACTGTATACTCTGTCGTTTTCAAAATCACTTTCTGCTTTTGCCAATTCTAAGTTAAATTCATCTTCACTTAAATTCAAAATAGAAATTGGTTTGTTAAAAGGAACCTTAACATCAAACGGCAATCCATTATGCATGATTATTTGTTTAAGGAAAATAGATACAGCACTTGACATCGGAATACCTAACTTATCAAGTACTGCTTCAGCCTGTGCTTTAACATTTGGTTCGATTCTTACGTAAATATTTGAAGTTCTAATCATTTAAGTCACCACCTTTCGTACTTATTATACCATTTGTATGCAAAAAGCAATACATATTGATGCATTAAATAGTATATGTCAAGCATTTTTTTAAAAAATACTTTCAAGTGAATTAAAAATTCAACATAATTGCTAAAATCACTAAACTGGTGTATACTTACTAACTGTTAAAGCACGAATTTATTTGTTTTAAATATCTTTAACCTGGAATGTAGTAGTTTGTTTATTGCTTTACAGATGAGGCAATTTAAAGATTATAAAGTTAAATAAATACGTTTTGCTGACTTATTCTATAAGGAGGTAAAAATATATGTCACGTTTCTTAGGATCAACTTGGAAAAAATCTCGTCGTTTAGGTTATTCAGTTTCAGAAACTGCCAAAGAACTGAAAAAAAGAGCATATGCTCCAGGTCAACACGGCAAAAGACGCGCTAAAGTATCTGACTATGGTTCTCAGTTAAATGAAAAGCAAAAAGTTAGATTTACATACGGTGTATCTGAAAAACAATTTGTCAAAACTTTCCACGAGGCTAAAAAACTTGCTGGTAACTTAGGTGAAAACTTCATCAAATTACTTGAATCTAGA
>CAUSQP010000044.1:0-4816 GCA_963534175.1 uncultured Acholeplasmataceae bacterium | reverse complement strand
TTTCATATAAAAAAGTACCCCTTTCCTATGTCCAGGAAACGGGGTACCTATCATTATTACAAATGAATTTATTGATTTAGAAATAGGTAAATTTAAAATTGCTGGCGCAAATAAATTCAGTAAAGAAGACATCTTGTTTACATATAAGTCTTTTTTGGTTAATTCTGACTTTTTTAATAAAGGCGCTAGTTTTGAAGCGAAGTTTATTAGCGATTTTATATCCAGCACAGCAGTTTTTTATTTTAGTTTATTTAAAGAAAACAAGTTCAGTGTGAGTCAAGAAAACCAAGAAGTTAGCGTTTTTTACACAAACACTAAACTAACTATTCCTGTATTGGAACCGATTTTAATTGCAGAAGTTGAGTTAGATAGTGGCAAGAAAAAAATTCTTCAAAATTGTCTTTCAAAAGAAATTAGATGCAATTTCGCAGGAATTATGGACTTTGAAGAAATTAAGGAAAAAGGCTGGGTTTCTATATATGAAATTTGATACAAACATTGTTTTTTCGCTTAAGGAAGTTACAGTTTCTTATATTAAAAAGCAATATAACTTAGAAATTAAAACTGGGGAAAAAGTTTTAATAACTGGTGAAAATGGTTGTGGAAAAACTACACTAATATATCTTTTAATTGGCTTTATAAACCCAAAATCTGGTATTTTAAAAATCACAAAAGAACCAATTTCATTCCTTGCTGAAAAAGCAGAACTTCCCAGAAACTTAATTGCTAGAGAATATTTGCAAATTATTGCAAATACTAAAAAATGCTATGTAAATCGAAGATATATAAATTATTTAGAATTACCGCTAGATACAGAAATTAGGAATTTATCAAAAGGAAATAAACAGAAACTGGCATTTTTAGCAACTTTAGTGGGCGACTCAAACGTGCTGATACTTGATGAACCGCTTTCTGGTTTTGACCCAGAAATAAAACAAAAAATTGTAGAAATCTTAAAAACTGAAACCAAAGATAAAACAGTTTTAATAATTTCGCATAGTCCAGAAATTTTTACAGATTTTGTTACAAGAAAAATATCGATATGATCAATTATATTTTTAAAACTTATTTTGACAGAAAAATTAAAACACTAATGCTAATTTCGGTGTTAATTTTTCTGCCGCTTTTCTTTTTAGTATATTCACCAAACTTCGCAGACCAAGATGTATTTTTTAAGCAAAGTGAAAAAACTACGCAAATTTTTACTGTCTACATCCAAATTTTAAAAATTTTCTTAATAATAACCACAGGTCTTTTAACTATTAACCACGATGAACAGCACATTAAACAACTAATTCCTTTTGTTAAAAGAAAAGCAGTGTATAGAGCGAAGTTAATGTTTTATCTTGTTTTAATTTTAATGTTTTCAGGTTTTTATGTTTCGCTTTCTTTTATCTTTTTTTACTTAGCCAACTACTCTGTATTGACCTACATTCAAATTAAAACTATTCTTGCAACTCCTTTTGATACTATGTATCTTTTGCTTTTCATCTTAATGTTTGTCAAAAATAAAAAAAGGCAAGTGATATTTTTAATCCAAGCCTTTTTTATTATTTTTACGATTGTGTCAACTTTTTTAAAAGGAAACTATGCCTATATTTCTTTGATGCTGCCGCTTTCTGGCAACAGTTTTGATGAATTTAACTTTTATATATTTTACAGAGTAATTTACCTAACTGGTTTGATTTTAATTTATATGTTTCTCAAAAGTAAAGAAAAAATTTCTTTTCATTAATAAGCCTTAGCAAACAACACGCGGTAGTTTACTTTTTTGCCAGTTACCGGACAAACAGCTAAAGTTGGTTTTTCTTTGCTAATTACGCGAGCAGTCGCAGTAGTTTCTGCTTTAATAATTTCTTCGGCCGACTTGTTGATGTCAATAGAAATGTATCCACCTTTTTCAATTAAAGTTTTAAACTCAGCGTAAGTTTTAGCGTGTTTAATATTAGTGTTGAGATGATTAAGCGCGCGTTCATACATTTCTTTGTGCATTACTTTAATTTCTGATTTTAAGTAAGTCGCAAGTTCAGAAATTAAGACTTTAGTTTTAGTGCGTGTATTTCTTTTAAAAACGATAACTGAGTTTTCCGCTAAGTCGTTTGGTCCAAACTCAACTCTGAAAGGAATTCCTTTCATTTCGCTTTCTGCGAACTTAAAACCGTGGCTTTTATCGCTCAAGTCAACTTCAAAACTTAGTTTTGACTTTTTAATTTCCTTGATAACTAAGTTAACTTGTTTTTTATCTAATCTTTCTGGAAGTACAGGTACAGCAACTACTTGAGTAGGTGCAAGATATGGTGGTAAAACTAGTCCATCGTTGTCACCGTGCACCATAATAACTGCACCAATTAGTCTAGTAGTAACTCCCCAAGAAGTTTGGAAAGGTGCACAAAGTCTATTGTTTTTATCTTGGAAGTTTACGCCAAACGCTTTGGTGAAACCATCGCCAAAATAGTGAGAAGTACCAGACTGCAAAGCCTTGCTGTCATGCATTAAGGCCTCTATAGTGTATGTAGCCTCGGCTCCTGCGAATTTTTCCTTTTCGGTTTTTTTGCCAGCAACAAACGGAATAGCCAGTAAATCTTTGCCAAGTTTTTCATAAACTTTTAGCATTTTTTGAGTTTCTTGTTTGGCTTCTTTAGCGGTTTGGTGAACTGTGTGTCCCTCTTGCCATAAAAACTCACGGCCACGAAGAAAAGGTTTTGTAGTTTTCTCCCAGCGCACAACTGAACACCATTGGTTGTATTTAACCGGCAAGTCTTTATAACTTTCTACAATATTTGCGAAATGTGAAGTAAATAAAACTTCTGATGTGGGTCTCACAATTAAATTTTCTTCAAGTGTTTTGCTGCCAGCGGTAGTTACGGTAGCAGTTTCTGGAGCAAACCCGACTATATGATCTTTTTCTTTTTGAAATAAACTTTCGGGAATTAACATCGGCATGTAGACATTGCTGTGCCCAGTTGCTTTAAACTGGGCGTTTAAAAATTCTTTAATTTTTTCCCAAATTGCGTATCCATATGGTCTATAGATAATAAAGCCTTGAGTGTCTGAGTAAGACATAAGTTTTGCTTCCACGCAAAGGTCTTGATACCACTTCCCAAAGTCTACATCCATATCAGTAATTTTTGAAACAAATTTTTTAGCCATGGTTTTCACCTATTAGTTTAACTATTCCTTTTTCTATTTTAATTAACTTTTGCTCAAGCATATAATGCAGAATTTCTTTAAATCTACGGTTAGATACTTTAAACTCTTTTTCAACAACTTCGGCGCTCAGTTTGTTTTTAATACTCATTGTTGGTTGTTTTTTAATATATGCAAGAATTTCTTGCACTTTAAGGTTAAAAATATCTATTTTATTTAAGTCCTTTAGCGTGCAGTTGTAGCCGTCGAAGTTACGCCTACGAATTACTACAGACATTTCTTGGCCTAGTCTAACTTTTTCAACTATGCAAGACTTGTGGACAAATAACTTAACTAAATTAGGAGTAAGTAAGTTAATGCCATCTTTAGAAATGTTGATAATGTAGGCTTTAACTATTTCTAGTTCTTGAAAAGTATCTTCAGATATTTTAATCGGAAAAACAATTTTGGCAACGAGTCTTTTTTCAAAAAACTGTTTAACATGCACCCAGTCTCCAACTTGTGGCCAGATACTCCTGTCTTCGCCAAGCGTGTCTTTAGAAAGAAGTAAGTGCTTAGCAACCCCGTTATCCAGAAATACTCCGAGTTCATCAACTTGGTCAACTACTTTTAAAAACCCCATTTGTCCGTTTTGAATAATTGGTTTTTTTGCAGTCAAAGCGGGTCTTTTTTTAGCATCTATAAAAAGATAAAGTTCAGCCTCGACGCCTGGCTTAAAATCAATGTGTTCGCTTTCGTTGAAGTGCAGGAAATAAATTTCTTCATCAAAAAAATTTTTCGCCATATAAGCGATATCTGTTTTTTTAATTATTTCAAATTTATATACACAACCTGGTGTTAACATTGATATCAAAATATTCCTTTTCTAACTTTTTCATTATATCATGCGCGTAAAGTAAAAAACCAACTCCACACAGCGAAATACAGATTAAAAAGAAGTAAAAATAGTTGTGATTTTTAGTTAAATTTCCAGCAAAAATATTTAAAACAATAAATAAAGCATTGACTATTGAGTTAATAATTATTACTGAAAAATTAAAGTTATTTGGGGCAACAAGGCTAAAAAGTAGTTTAAAGTAAACAAAGATAAAAATAGCCATTGAAACACTTCTCAAAACAGTTACTCCAACGATTGCGTATATGTTGTCAGTAGAAATATAGACAAAAAATCTAAATAAAGTAAGTAAAACTGCTACACCGAAAAGTAGATATGAGTCTACTTCTTTAAAGTATTTGGCAAGCAGAAAAATAAAGATAGTTTCAATCACCACAAAACCAGTTAAAATCGCTCCATACCAAGATTTGTTAATTGCACTAACAACAGCAAAGTAGTCTGGCTGAAATTGGTCAAAAATCTTAAAAGTGCTCATAAATAGCACAAAAATCGTGGTAAAAATCCAAAATTGTTTGTTTTTAAAAAGTAGAGTTAATTGAGTTTTTTCAGCAAATTTCGCACTTTTTTTAAATTTAATTGGCTTGATTAAAAAGATTAAAACTCCGGCTAAAACAAATAAAGAAACCGCTGAGATAAAAGAAACTTTAAAGCCAAGACGATCTGCAACAATCCCACCTACTACGCAAAGCAAAGCGTAGCCGATTGCCCCAAAAATTCGGATATTGGCAAACTCATAGTCGTTATTTTCGCAAAACCCGCCCGCAAAAGAATCTA
>CAUSQP010000043.1:0-4866 GCA_963534175.1 uncultured Acholeplasmataceae bacterium | reverse complement strand
GGTAAAACTGCTTCAATGAAAACTGTTGGTTTGTTTTCATTAATGATTAAATCGGGCTTCCTAATACCCGCTAAAGAAGCGATTTTACCAATTTACAGCAATGTTTTTGTAGACATTGGAGATGAACAGTCGTTGGAACAAAATTTATCCACTTTTTCTTCTCACATGGCTAGATTGATTTCTTTTATCCAAGAAGCAACAACAGATTCGTTAGTACTTTTAGATGAACCTGGCTCTGGAACAGACCCGATTGAAGGTCAAGCCTTGGCCTTGTCGATTATTAAAAATTTGCTTGCAAAAAATTGTACTCTAATTTTGACGACTCACTACCCAAAAGTTAAAATGCTTCAATACTTAAAACAAGAAAATACAACTGGGGTTTCGGTTTGTTTTGATATCAATACGCTTTCGCCTACTTATAAACTTGCATTTAATTCAATTGGAAAGTCAAACGCTTTGTTAATTGCAAAAAGGCTTGGAATGAATGAATCGGTGTTAAAAGATGCTGAAGCAAATCTTTCCAGTCAAGACAACGCTTCTGAAAAATTACTTGCAAATCTTGCTAATAATATTGAGAAAAACGAACATTTGACAAAAGAATTAGAAGAAAAAGAAATACTACTAAATAGCCTTATAACGCAAAATAACAATATTAAAGAGAAACAAGAAAAAGAGTTTACTGAACGAGTTGAAAGTGTACTTAAATTAGAAAGAGAGAAATGGGAAAAGTCAGTAAGCGAAGTTGAAAATTTAATTAAAGAACTCAAAGAAATTAAAGCAATTAACGTTAAAAAAATCTCTGAAATCAAACAGAGCATTAATAAACCTAAAAGTAGTTTTAACAGCGATATAGAATTACAAATAGGTGATACAGTTTATGTTGAACCAATCTTCCAAGATGGCGTTATTAGGCGAATAAAGGGAGATATTTATTTTGTTGATATTGAAGGTAACTTACTTAAATTTCAAAAAAATGATCTAAGATTAAAAAGCATAATTGCTGAGAAAAAACAAAAAAATAAAATGCCTTTACAAAGGAAACAAAAAACAAATGAACTAACTTTTAGTCCTGCTAATTTTGAAATTGACTTGCGTGGAAAAAGAGCCCATGAAGTTGAAAATATACTAAGTAAAGAAATAGACAAATTGATGCTAGCAAACTATACACAAGCCAAAATTATTCATGGCTACGGAAGCGGAGCAGTTAAAGCAGCTGTTTATGAATACATTAAAAAACACCCTGAAATTAAAAAACACCGTTTTGGTGGCGAATATGAAGGACAAATGGGTGTAACTATTATTTATCTTAAATAATTCAATGTCTCAAACAAATCAAAACCCCTTTAAAGTTTTTAAAGGGGTTTTGATTTAAATATTCTCTTTCTTGTTTTTAAAGTCGTGAATTTTTAATCCAACAACTGCAACTACAAAATACTTAATTAAATTAAAGGGTAAATAAACTGATGCAAGTAATTTAAGATATTTATGTGTTGGCATTAGAGTAGTCTTGTAAAACATAGGTTTACCTGAAATAAAAGTTGGAATAAAAAACAAAGCATTGGCAATTAAAATTAAAATAGTTGGAATTAAAGTGAGCATAAAAACACTGACTAAATAGTTTTCTTTTTTATTCAACTTGAAATTTAAATAGACTGCTAAAATCAAAGTTAGCGTACAGTAAATTGCAATGATTTCACCAAAAAAAATAAATGGAAAATTAGTAGCGCTGGGATTTATCAACCACCTAAAACCAGACCTTAAAATAGTCATTAAAATAACTAAAGGTACTTTAAATTCAAACATCGCATAAAGTATAACTATTTCTGAGAAGTCTAATTTAAGCGGTGGAAACAGCGGTATTTTGAAGTATCCAAGAATTATGCTAAGAGCGAGCAGCATAGCAAACTTAGTAAGTTGCTGATTTTTATTTGTTGTGTTTGTGTGTTCTGTCATTTGTTTTTCCTTTTCTTATTTGAAATAGGAAAAGTTATATAGTTTTACTTGAAAAAAATACGCACCCAAAAATAGGTGCGTATTTAAATTAAAGTGTTTTTAGTGCACTTTGAAAAAATAAATAACTTCCTATCTTTCATCCGGACTTTAACCGTTGGCACAGGTAACTAACCTGTTCTGCGGTAAATTTTAACCGCTCGCGGGCTTGAACCGCCAGTTAAGAATTTCACTTGACCCTGATATTTAGTTTAAAGTTGTTAATTATACGTAGTATGTTTCTTTGATATTAAGTTTATCGTCAAACTCAAAAACAAGTGGTTTGCCAGTTGGCAATTCAATTCCCATAATGTCTTCAGTAGAAACATTGTTAATGTATTTATATAGTGCTCTAAGTGAGTTGCCGTGAGCAGCGATAATTACCTTTTTGCCAGAAAGTAGCGCTGGTTTAATATCGCTTTCCCAATATTTAACTACGCGCTCTACTGTGTCTAGTAAGTTTTCGTGAGCAGGTAGCTCTTTTGGATCAATTCCTTTTAGGTTTTCGTCAAATCTTGGATGGCGTGGATCATCAAAGTCAAGCGCTGGTGGACGAACTTCAGCAGAACGTCTCCAAATTCTAACTTGCTCATCTCCATATTTTAAAGCGGTTTCTGCTTTATTTAAACCTTGTAAAGCACCATAGTGTCTTTCATTTAGCAGATATGAACGTCTAATTTCAATATCACTTAGATTCAATTCTTGTAAAACATAAGCAAGAGTGTTTTGAGCACGTTTTAAAGATGAAGTGAAAGCCAAGTCAAAAGTAAAACCTTTTTCTTTAAGCAGTTTACCCGCAGCTTTGGCTTCATTTACTCCGTTTTCAGAAAGTTCAACGTTAGTCCAGCCTGTGAACTTGTTGGCTAAATTCCATTCACTTTGTCCGTGTCTAATAACTACTAATTTAATCATTTATTTTCCTCCAAGTTGTTTTCAAACAACTAACATTATATTAAAAAACCCGATAAAAATAAAGGTGTTTTATTTTTTTGAGTTTTTGACAATTTCTTTTAAATATTTTTGTATTGCTTTAAAAGTGGGTTTATGAGAAGATGCATGTCCACCAAGTTCAACCACTGTTAATTTAGAGTTAGGGATTGCTTCGTGCACTAAATAAGCCTGCTTTAGTGGACAAACCATGTCGTATCTGCCGTGTACTATGTAAGTTGGTATGTCTTTGGCTTTGTGGATGTTTGCCAAAATGTAGTTGTCGTTATCTTTAAAAGTTTTATTTGCAAAAAAGAACGACTCCATTAAAGCAATTTGCCTTTCTGCGTTGCTTGCAGAAGTTGCCAGAATTTCTGTTCTTTTAACCGGGAATACTAAAGAAAGTTCGTAGTTAGCCCATTTTAACGCAGCCTTGTCGCGTACTGCTTGGTCAGCAGAGGTTATTTTTTTAAGGTATGCAGGAATTATCTCGCTAACTTTTTTAACATCTTTAACTTCAGAGATAAACTCTTGGTATTCTTTCCAATAGAAGTTTTGAGCACCTGAATACAACCAATCACAATCTTCTTGTCTACCCAAAAAAATTCCACGAATCAGCATCCCAGCGGTGTGCTCAGGGTATTTGATTGCATAAGTCAGAGCTATTGTTGAGCCGAAACTACCCCCAAACAGCCAAATTCGTTCAAAGCCAAAATGCTTACGCAATTTTTCAATGTCTTCAACTATGTGAAAAATATCATTTTCTTTGGTTTCAAGAAACGGTTTTGAGCGACCAACTCCGCGCTGATCAAACAAAATATAGTGGTATTTGCGAGGATTGAAAAAGTAACTCGCAATTTTTGAAAATCCACCGCCTGGACCTCCGTGAATAAAAATCAAAGGAATTCCTGACTTACTTCCTCTTTCTTCAAAGTAAAGTTCGTGAATTTCAGAAACCCTTAAGTAGCCAGATGAAAGCAATTTAGAATGTTTATATTTCATTTATGCTCCTTTTTTAATTTAGATTAGTTTGAAAAAAGGCCGTAGGCTGAGCTGACCCAACCAAAGGCCTTTTTAAAATTTTAATAGGTTTTTTTGTTTAAGTAAACAGGCTAACTAAGCAATAATTTTAGTTACAGAACCTGCACCTACTGTGTGTCCACCTTCGCGGATTGAGAACTTAGTTCCTTGTTCAAGCGCGATTGGGTGAATTAGTTCAACAGTAATTGTAGTGTTGTCACCAGGCATTACAAGTTCCACACCTTGAGCTAGTGAAATAATACCAGTAACGTCTGTTGTACGGAAGTAAAATTGAGGACGGTAGTTAGTCATGAAAGGAGTGTGGCGTCCACCTTCTTCTTTTGAAAGTACGTAAACTTGTGCTTCAAATTTAGTGTGAGGTTTTACTGAACCTGGTTTTGCCAGAACTTGTCCACGCACGATTTCTTTGCGGTCAACACCACGAAGAAGTGCCCCGATGTTGTCGCCGGCTTGTGCAGAGTCAAGAAGTTTTCTAAACATTTCAATACCAGTTACTACTGCTTTTTTAGTTTCACGAATACCTACGATTTCAACTTCTTCGCCAAGTTTAAGAGTACCACGTTCCACGCGGCCTGTTGCCACAGTTCCGCGTCCAGTAATTGTTAAAACGTCTTCAACTGGCATTAAGAATGGAAGGTCAGTTTGACGAACTGGTTCTTGGATGTATTCGTCAATATTGTCCATAAGTTCCATGATTTTGTCCATGTATTTTTGGTCACCTTGAAGTGCTTGTAGAGCAGAACCTTTAACAAAAGGAATTTCGTCTCCAGGGAATTCATATTCGTTTAGTAGTTCACGAACTTCCATTTCAACAAGGTCCATTAATTCAGGGTCGCCAACAAGATCTGCTTTGTTTAAGAAAACTACTAGTCTAGGTACACCAACTTGGCGAGCAAGTAGGATGTGTTC
>CAUSQP010000042.1:0-5045 GCA_963534175.1 uncultured Acholeplasmataceae bacterium | reverse complement strand
ATATCTACAAGCAGTTCTGTGGTAAATCTAGGAATTAACACACTTGGCGAAACTTTAAAATCATAGCCATAGAAGTTTTGAGTACCAAGAATATACTGAACTGGCATATTTTTTTCATAAACTGGCTTCAAAATTTTGAAAAACTTACGTTTTTGAAAATAAGTTAAAGTAAGATTTTTAACTAAATAAAGTTCAAATTTTGATTTATTTAAAATATGCGTTAAAACTAGTTCAACAATGTTTTCCTCAAGTCCCTGTTTTTTAAATAAATCCTGGTAGTAGTAAATTAACTCACGGACGTTTCTAGTTTTTATTTTCGGCAAGCGCACGTCGTTCAAATTCCTGCAAGAGCGGGTCAATTATCAGAGCAACATTGCCTTCAATTATTGAGTCTAGTCTTTGCAGTGTCAGGCCAATTCTGTGGTCAGTTACTCTGTTTTGTGGGTAGTTGTAAGTTCTGATTTTCTCAGAACGCTGCCCACGTCCTACCAACTCTCGTCTAAGTTCACCTTCTTTTCCCGCTTTTTCTTGCATCATTTGGTCGTATAGTCTAGACTTCAATACTATGTATGCCGAGTCTTTGTTTTCGTGTTGAGACTTACCGTCTTGACAAGAAACCACAGTGTTTGTAGGAATGTGCGTTAAACGAACAGCAGATTTAGTGGTGTTAACAGACTGACCACCTGGTCCGCTTGAACAAAAGTAATCAACTCTTATGTCTTCCCATGGTAAATTAAAATCAATTTCTTCGGCTTCAGGAGTGACGTATACAGTAGAGGTGGAAGTGTGAACTCTACCCATACTTTCGGTTTTAGGAACCCGCTGTACTCTGTGCACACCAGACTCATACTTTAACACAGAAAAGGCATTTTCTCCTTTGACCATAAACTCAATTGTAGAAAATCCGCCTTGAGTGCCCGGACTTGAGTTTAAAACTTCTACTTTCCAACCTTTAGAGTCAGCGAAACGCTGATACATTCTAAATAAGTCTCCAGCAAAAATATTGGCCTCATCTCCCCCAGTTGCACCTTTGATTTCAACAATCACGTTTTTATCGTCATCTGGGTCTTTTGG
Organism: uncultured Acholeplasmataceae bacterium; assembly: GCA_963534175.1. Lineage (GTDB taxonomy): Bacteria > Bacillota_I > Bacilli_A > Acholeplasmatales > Acholeplasmataceae > CALISC01. The sequence goes on along the minus strand of CAUSQP010000042.1, from coordinate 3,971 downwards.
CAGCAATAAAACTTTGAGTTTTTGTTCAAGATTGCCAATTTTTTCAGTTAAATCTACTTTTTCTTGGTGAATCAGCTCAAGCATTGAAGGGTCTTGAATTTCAGTTAGTTCTTTTAATTGAGTATTTAGTTCTTTGTATTCCAAATAAGTTTCCACAATTGGCTTCAATTTAGCAAACTGCTTAGACAATTTAGTCATAGTTTTGATGTCTTGAACTTCGGCAAGTTGGCGCTCTAAATCTTGGTAAACTAAGTAAGTTTCTTCAAGTCTTTCAAACATTGTACTTAATTCCTTTCTGTGTAATCTTGACTACTTTTATCAACTGCAAACTCATTAAACTTAGAATGATTAAGAATAAAGTCATAGTTAATAAAGACATTCGCTTCACCGCGACGGTTTTTGGCAATAGTCAAGGAAACCTGTTTCACGTTTTTATGAATTGGGTTAGTTTTATCTGCAAAAAAAGCAGGGTCGGTTTCTTGCATTGTGGCAATAATCGCGTCTTGTGGGTTAACTTCAGGTTCGTGGATAAACAAAATCACGTCGGCGTCTTGTTCAATTGCTCCAGACTCACGCAAATCAGAAAGTAGCGGAGTTTTAGACTCACGACGTTCAGCCTGGCGAGAAAGTTGAGATAAACAAAGAACAGGAACTTGCAATTCTCTGGCAAGTTGCTTTAAAGCACGTGAGTTTTTAGCAACTTCGTTTTCACGACTCATTGACCTAGAAACATCGCCTTCCAGTAACTGCAAGTAGTCAATTACGATAAAGTCAAGTCCTTTTTTAGCTTTAAGTTGTCTACATTTTGCTCTAATTTCGTTAACATTGTTACTAATTGAATCGTCAAAAATAATGTTTAAAGTTTTTGTGTGTTGTTGGGCTTGTTCAGTTGTTGTCCATTCATCTGCGCCCATATAGCCTGTACTTAAGCGGTGGCTGTCAATTAAACCGATGTTTGCCATAATGCGTTGAGTTAACTGAATATTAGACATTTCTAAAGAAAAGAATGCCACGTATTTGCCAGAATGCGCAATGTTGACAGCTAAGTTAATTGCAAACGCTGTTTTACCAGCACCAGGTCTGGCTGCCAAAATAACTAACTCCTCTGGACGAAGCCCGCCTAGTATATGGTCAAGTCTTGGATATTCTGTTCTAAGACCGTTAATGCCTTCACCTGAACTTGCCAGCATTTTAGCCTCGGCAACTACTTGGTCCGCAACTTCCCCAACTGTCGTAAAACCACCTACCGTGCGTTTTTTGGTGATATTAAAATGTTCAGCTTCAGTCCAGTCAAAAATTTCTGCGTAACTTTCTGAGTTTAGCATAGCACGCTCAGATATTTTTTTACCCAAGCCAATAATTTCTCGTTTAAAAGCGTTGTCTTTAATGATGTTAATAAAAGACTTAAAGTAAGAACTAGTTGAAACTAAATCAGAAAGTTCAAGGGCATACTGGTTTTCGGCAATTGGCAAAACCCCTTTATAGAAAGTTTTTAGTTCATTTAAAACATCAGGCAAATTAAAAACTTCTTTAGTTTGGCCGCATTTTAGCATCGCTTTAAACACATTTTGGTGTTTTTCTAAATAAAACATCTCTGGTTTTAAAACGTCTGCGACTTCTACCAGAATTTTGGGCTCAGCAAAAATAGCCGCAAGTAGTTTGCGCTCCGCTTCTTCTGAAAAAGGGACTGCTGGCATTTGCGGTGCAGCGTAGTTAGACTGTGAATTGGAAAAGGCCATTTTTAGTTTTGAGTGCGGACATCTACTGTTAATTTAGCAGTAATATCCTTATTGAAACGAACAGTTGCTAAAAAACGACCAGTTGAGTTAATTGGGGTATCTAGTTCTATTTTTTTCTTGTCAACCACAATTTCGTGTTGTTCGGCTAAAGCGTCGGCTAAGTGTTTTGAAGTAACTGCTCCAAACATCTTACCGCCTTCTCCTGTTTTAATTTTTAAAACGATAGTTTTAGTTTCAATTTCTGCTTTTAGAGCAGTAAAAATTTTAATCGCTTCTTTTTCTTGTTGGGCTTTTTCTAAGAAAAACTGTTCTCGTGCCTTTAGGTTTTCTTCACTAGCGGGTTCGGCAATTCCTTCGTTAAATAAATATTTAGCATAACCTGCTGTGACTTCAACTATGTCTCTGGCTTTGTTTTTTCTAAAATCTTTTTTCAAAATTACTTTCATATTTTCTCCTTTTTGGTTGTACTCAGCGTCAACTATATATCTTAGTCTAATTGCAACCTCGTTAATATTAGCGTTGCTAACCTTAGCTGCGGCTGCCTGGAAGTGTCCGCCACCTCCAATTTGTTCTAAAATTAGTTGGACATTAATGTTTTGTTTAATGGATCTGGCTGAAACAAAAACGTCGGTTCCGACTTTAGCAATCGCGAACGCTGCGTCAATATTTTCAATTCTAACCGCAGCCTCGGCAATTTGCGCAAGCAAGGTCTTGTCAGAAAGTGGTTCGTAAATTGAAATGAAGCCAAAACGGTTTAAAAAAACCTGCAGACCAGAAATTGCGTCGTTAATTAACTGAACTGAAGAAAGTTGGTTTCTCAGCCAGTCTTTGACTAAAATCATGTTCGCACCTTTTTCTTTTAAATAAGAACACGCCGCAAAAGTGTTAGCGCTAGTTCTAAAAGTAAATGAATTGGTGTCAACCACAATTCCGGCCAGCACAGCCGAAGCCTCAGTTTGACTAAGAGTTAGTTTTAAGCCAAAGAAAGGAAGCAGGGAGATAATCATTTCACAAACTGAAGAAGTGTTAGGTTCAATAAACTGAAACAGTGCTTTTTCAAAATTACCTTGCGCTTGTCTGTGGTGGTCAATCATTAAGACTTTTTCGGCTTTTTCAAAAATTGGCACGGAAATTAGTCTAGACTCAACCGAAGTATCCACACAAATCAACAGAGTTTCTTCGGAAATCAGCGGCAGAATTTGTTCTTGAGAAAGAAAACTGCTTAAGAAGCGCGGGTTTTCCGCAATGACGGTTTTAGCAACCTTGCGAGCAGTTTCGTCAAACTGATTTTCGTTAAAATACAGATAAACTGAGTCTTTTTTGAGTTCTTTGGCAATCAAATAAAGCAGTAGAGCCGAGCCAAAAGAATCGGTGTCGGTTTCAGTGTGCCCCATAATTACGACGTTTTTCGCGCGTTTAATTTCGTCTTTAATAGTCTCTGCATTAAAACGAGAAGATACTGCATTGTGTTTTTGCACAGAGTCTACTTTGGCTCCAAAAAACTGAACGTTTTCATTTTCAATATTAACAACCGCTTGTCCACCACCACGGTTTTGAGCAAGTTCTAAAGCCTCTTGCGCGATTTGTGCGTTTTTTAGCAAATCTAAACTAGCCCAAGCAGCAACCCCTAAAGAAAGCGAAACTAGCACGTTGTTTTCTTTAGAAAGTAGGTTGATTTGGTCAATAATTTCAAATTTTGTGCCAATCATTTTATCTAAGTTTAGGCGGTCTGCTACAAACAAGAACTTCTCGTTGCCAAAACTTTTGAAGAAACATGAAAACTTTGCAGCCCACTCAGAAATTTGAATAAAGTATTTAGATCTTAGTGCAGACTGTTGCGCGATTTCTAATTTTGAAAGTTGTTCATCTAAATTTTCAATTTCAATAAACCCGATAACTGTGGTTTTATTAAAATAAAGTTGGCGCAAGTGCTCGCGTTCAGAGACATCATACATCAAAATTGAACGCACGCTTGCGTCAAAAACTACATCAAAGTCGCGTTGGTTTATTTTAAATAAAAACGGTGTCTGGTAAGTTTCAATTTGTTTAGTGAGTTCCTTTGAAAACTCGCTAAGTTCGGTGTGAGGGGTGAGTTCTGTAAAGATTTTTTTTGCGTATTCATTTATAAAGGTAATTTCGTTGAGTTCATTTAAAGTAAGTATACAAATTGGGAGTTGGTTAAGCAGTTTATCTGAAATTTCGTTAATATTAAAAGAAACTTCTGACCACAAC
>CAUSQP010000041.1:0-5122 GCA_963534175.1 uncultured Acholeplasmataceae bacterium | reverse complement strand
TCTTCCGATCTGCTAAAGTTTTTTACGCTAAATTAAGATATAGATTTAAAAATAAAATAAGAAAACATTTTCAAATTTCTTCTAGGTAAAAAATGTTAGCGAATCAAAAAGTCTTAAAGCGGTTAAAAAAGTTAATAACGGGAATTGTGCAAAGGCAATAAAAAAAGTAATTAAACTTTTTTTATTTAAATATATTTTGTTTATTTAAAATAAACTGTGTTTTTTAAAAACTCAACTGAATTAAAAAGAAATTCTTTGCAGTAATGATTAAATTGCAGTTATAGTGAAACTAGAATTGCTTAACTTAACAGATAAAAATCCAATAAACTGAAAATAATAATTATTAAACTTTACTTTAAAATAATATAAAAGTTTAATAAAAATAAACTCTTTATTTAACGAAAAAATAAAATTAACGGTTCTTTATTTACTTATAATGTTATATAATATATAAGTATTACGGAGGAAAAAATATGCCATATATTATTGCTGTTCATGCCCGTGAAGTACTAGATTCACGCGGTAACCCTACTGTAGAGGTTGAAGTAACTACAGACTCAGGAGCGTTCGGTCGTGCTCTTGTTCCATCTGGTGCATCAACTGGTGCTCACGAAGCAGTTGAATTGAGAGATGGAGATAAAAAACGTTTTCTTGGTAGAGGTGTGTTAAAGGCTGTTGCCAATGTTAATGAAAAAATCGCACCTGAACTAATCGGTCTTTCTTGTCTTGACCAAATGGCGATTGACCAGGCTATGCTTGATTTAGACGGGACTCCAAATAAAGCAAATCTTGGTGCAAACGCAATTTTAGCCGTATCAATGGCAACTTGCCGTGCTGCTGCTGATTTTCTTGGACTAGACTTGCACTCATACTTAGGAACTTTCTTTGCTCATACTTTGCCAGTACCAATGTTAAACATCTTAAACGGTGGTGCGCACGCTGATAGTAACGTTGATTTCCAAGAGTTTATGATTATTCCTGCTGGCTTCAAAACTTTTAAAGAAGCAATCACTTGCGCAGCCGAAGTTTATCACAACCTAAAGGCTGTTCTTAAGAAAAAAGGTCTTGCCACTGGTGGCGGAGATGAAGGTGGGTTTGCTCCAAACTTAGAATCTAACGCTGCTGCTTTTGACTTAATTGTTGAAGCAATTAAACAAGCCGGCTACAAACCAGGTAAAGATGTATTTTTAGCAATTGACGCTGCTTCTTCTGAGTTTTATGACGAGTCTAAAAAACGCTATGTTTTCAAAGCAACTGGCGAAGAACTTACTTCAGATCAATTAGTTGACTTCTACGTTTCTCTAGTTGAAAAATACCCACTTATTTCAATTGAAGATGGTTTATTTGAAGATGACTGGGCTGGTTGGAAAAAATTAACTGATAAACTTGGCGATAAAATCCAATTAGTTGGTGATGACTTATTTGTAACCAACGAAAAACGTCTAGCACAAGGTATTGAAAAAGGAGTTGCCAACTCTATTTTAGTTAAAGTTAACCAAATTGGTTCTATTACTGAAACTTACCGCACTATTGAACTTGCTAAACGTTCAGGTTACACCACAGTAATTAGCCACCGCAGCGGTGAAACTGAAGATACTTTTATTGCAGATCTAGCAGTTGCTTTAAATGCTGGTCAAATTAAAACAGGATCAATGTCTAGAACTGACCGTATTGCTAAATACAACCAACTAATTCGTCTTGAAGAGCTACTTGGCGACCAAGCAGTTTACCCAGGACTTGCTGCATTTCCAAGACTAAAAAAATAAATTTTAGTTCAATTATTTAAATAACATAAAATCAAAGTTAAAAGCCCTTTGTTTTTGAGCAAAGGGGCTTTTAATTGTCAAATTAAGGTTAAAAATGAAAATTATCGCAAATAACAAAAAAGCATATTTTGACTTTGAAATCATTAAAACTTACGAAGCAGGAATTGTTTTAACAGGTTCTGAAGTCAAAGCCTTACGCGCTGGCAAAGTTACGATGGCTGGCGCTTTTTGCGATATTACTAAAAATCTAGAACTATATTTACGCGATGTTAAAATCGGGTTTATCAAAGAAAATCTCGCAAAATTTCAACACAAAGAAAACAGTGCCCGTAAACTCCTTTTACACAAAGCAGAAATCATTCAAATTAAACAAAAAGTGTTTGAAAAAGGTTTAACCTTAATTCCTTTAAAAATTTATTTAAACCAGGCTTTAGTCAAGGTAGAAATAGGGCTATGCCGTGGTAAGAACTTAAGAGATAAAAGACAAACTATCAAAGAACGAGATTTAAAGCGTGAAAACGCTAAGTTTAAACTAAAAGTTTAAATCAAAAGGTATCTAAATATGAAAAAACTAACTGGTAATCAAATTAGACAAATGTGGCTAGACTTTTTTAAGTCAAAAGACCACTATGTTTTTAAATCTGTGTCACTTATTCCTAAAAATGATAAAACTTTACTTTGGATAAATTCAGGTGTTGCTTCGCTTAAACAATACTTTGATGGCACAATGATGCCACCACATCCACGAATTACGAGTTCCCAAAAATGTATTCGTACAAACGATATAGAAAATGTTGGTTTAACTGCAAGACATCACACTTTTTTTGAGATGCTTGGTAATTTTTCTATCGGCGATTACTTTAAAAAAGAAGCAATTTCTTTTGCTTTTGAACTAATGACTTCACCCAAATGGTTTGGTTTTGATTTAGATAAACTTTACTTTACTTACTACCCAGATGACTTAGAAACTAAAGAAATTTGGATGTCGCTTGGAGTTAAAGAAAACAAATTAGTGCCACTTACTACAAATTTTTGGGAAATCGGCGAAGGACCTTGCGGACCAAATACCGAAATTATTTATGACCGTGGGGAAAAATACGATGCACGCGGAGAAATCGCTCTTAGAAATGACTTAGAAACTGCTCGTTACGTTGAACTTTGGAATATAGTTTTTTCTTCTTTTAACGCAGAAACTGACAAAAAACGCGAAGAATATAAGCCGCTTCCACACAAAAACATCGATACAGGTGCTGGTTTTGAAAGACTTTGCGCAATTATGCAAGATGTTGAAACTAATTACGATACAGACCTTTTTGCACCTATTATGCAGGCAATTGAAAAAGAAACTAACCACACATACACAGGACAAAAAGAATTCAAAATTATTGCAGACCACTTAAAAACCATTACTTTTGCAGTGTCAGACGGTGCTGTTGTTTCAAATGAAGGCAGAGGCTATGTCCTTAGAAGACTAATTCGCCGTGCTGTTAAAGCAGGGCGTAGACTCGGTATGCAAAAGCCATTTATCTACCGCTTAGTGCCGAGTGTAATTGAGGCAATGGGGGATTTTTACACTGAACTTGCAGGAAGTTTAAAGATAGTTCAAAATATCTTAAAACAAGAAGAAGAAAAATTCTTTGAAACAATTGAGGCGGGCGAAAAAGAGTTCTTTAAGCTTATTCAAAACCAAAAAGAAATTTCTGGCGAAGATGCTTTTAAATTATATGATACCTACGGTTTTCCTTTTGAAATAACCAAAGAGTATGGCGACGAAAATCAAGTTAAAGTTGACGAAAAAGGTTTTTATGAATTTTTAGCAAAACAAAAAGAGCTTTCTCGTTCTGCTCGTCAAAACTTTCAATCGATGAAAGGACAAAACAAAGAGTTTTTAGAGTTCAGTGAAAAGTCTGAGTTTATTGGATACGAGAATTTAACTTCTGTATCTAAAGTAATTAAAATTTTCAAAGAAGGCATAGTTTTAGATAAAACTCCTTTCTTTGCAGAAACAGGTGGACAAGTTTCTGACCTTGGAACTATTGACAAAACAGAAGTTCAAGGAATGATTAAACTGCCTTTCGGACAACATTTACACGTTGTTGAGAATAATTTTAAAGTAGGGCAAACTGTTAAATGCACAGTTGACGAAAACCACCGTACTCCAACTATGTATAACCACAGCGCTACTCACTTAATTCACAGAGCCTTAAAAGATGTGCTTGGCGATTATGTTAATCAACGCGGTTCAAAAGTTTGTGCTCCTTATTTGCGTTTTGACTTCAACTGTTATAACTTTCCAAAAGACGATGAACTTTTACAAGCAGAAAAAATAGTTAAAGAAAAAATCAAAAAAGGCCTTAAAGTTAAGTATGAATACACCGATTACGATACTGCTTTAAAACACGGCGCAATCGCCTTGTTTGGCGAAAAATACGATAAAACAGTTAGAATGGTTTCAATGGAAGATTACTCGATTGAACTGTGTGGCGGAACTCACGTTAAAAACACTTCTGAAATAAAAGACTTTGCAATTACTCAAATTGAGTCAATTGGTTCAGGAATTTACCGTATTTTCGCTGTGTCTGGCGATAATATAAAAGATAAAGTTAAAGAATACTGCAAAAATTATTTTGACGAAGCAGAAGTTATTTTAAAGAAAATAAATGATCAAAATAACGCTGGTTTAAAATTAGAGTTTTGCAAAAAACCACAAATCAAAGGTTCATATCAAGATATATTAAATTCAAAAAAATATCTACAAGATATTAAATTACAAGCATTAAAATATGAAAAAGAAATCAACGAATTTAATATTAAAAATGCTTTAAAATCGCTTAACAAAGCGACTTCACAATGTTTTATATTTAGGTCTAATATTGATTTTAAAATTGTTAAAGATGTGTTTATGCAGTATTGCAACGCACAAAAAATTCAAAACTGCATTATGGTTAATTTAGATGGTGAAAAAATAAATATTTTTGTTAAATCAAACACCCAAAAAGCCGTTGATTATATTAAAAAAATCAATTCAATTCTCAACTCAAAAGGTGGTGGTAGACCTGATTTTGCTACAGCAGGCGGTGGTGATTTAGATAAAATTGATTTAGTTATCAAGGAGTTTAGCAAAAATGATTCTTGGAATTGATCTGGGTTCTAAAACAATGGGCTTGGCGATTTCTGAGTCCCATATTATTGCAAATAACTTAGAAACATTTCGTTTTGAAAACGAAGACTACTCGCTTTGTATAAAAAGATTAGTTGAGCTTAACCAAAAATATAATTTCCAAGAAATAGTGCTTGGTTATCCCAAACACATGAATGGAGATATCGGGGTGCGTGCCAAAATTTCTGAAGATTTT
>CAUSQP010000040.1:0-5161 GCA_963534175.1 uncultured Acholeplasmataceae bacterium | reverse complement strand
GGTAACTAATCTATCTTCGTCATAGTAATAGTTAATTGTTTCTTTTGAGGTGGTTTTTTTAGTTCTAAGACCTTTATCATCATACTCGTAAATAAAAATGTTATTACTGCTGTCAGTGAATTCGACTAATTTTCTACCTTCAAACGAATACTTATTGCCTTTATAAGATTTTGGATTGAAGATAGTTTTTTCGTCATATGTGATTTCGTTGTCATTTACTTTAACAAGCAAATCTTTAATTTTACTAGAATATTTAAAATTAGTTGAACCATATTTTAAAATATTGCCATTATCGTCATACTCAAATGATATGCCATCGGCTTTAGTTAAAAAGCCACGGTAATCGTATTTATATTCGTGATTATTAAAAATATTGTCTATTATCGAAATAACATTTCCGAGAGCATCAGTTTCGTATTTTCGCTTATGTACACCTGAATTTTTAAAATGATGAAGTTCTTCAGAAATTTGTTTAGAGATATATTTTTGGTCGTTTTTTCTTCTTTTATAATCAATAGTCGTAGACATAATGTTTTCGCCTGCTTTATGCAGAACAATATTTTTAAGCATACCAAGTGTATCAAACTGTTTATTTTGAGTAATTCCAACAATATCTTTTTTTAAGTTTTCAAGAGTTGTTTTTTCGCAAAAAGCAGATCTAAATGCTAGCATTTCGATTTGACCTTGCAACTGCATAGAATCAGCAAGGTATCCTAAATTATAGGAACTATATTCGCTAGATATTTTTCTTCCAATCGACAATTTCAATGTATTTCCTGGTCCAGATTGTCCAGAAATCCAAATGTATTCACTTCCGTCAAGAATTAATCTAAAATGAGTGTTTTGAGCAAAACTATATCCGTTTCCTTGGTTTTCTTCAGTGAAAGAAAGTGCAACGAAATGCCATTCATTGCAAGAAAAAGCCAAATTAGTTTCTTTAGTTTCTGCTCCATATTTTATAACTAATTTAGAATCTTTGTTTTTAAATAAAGCGATTTTTTGGCTATTCTCGTTGATCGCTTCAAATAAATACTGCATATCTTCGCTTGTATCTGAAAATGCTCTGAAGGCAATAGTACCAGTTCCATTAGTCTGAAAGTCATAAACTAACTCGTTGCCGTCTGCCACAAAAGCGTATCTCTTGCTTTTGTTGTTAAAGTTAAAAGTGCGGTCTTTGTCGTAATTTGAAATATTTCTTAAACTAAAGCGACTTGGCTTTTTGTCGGTCAGTGAAGTTACTGAGTTTTGCAGTGGAAAAATTTCAAAGTCTTTTAAGTATTTTTGCGAAATATTGTAGTAAGTTGTTTGGCTAAAATCTACGGTTTCGGTTTCACAGTCCACTAATTGATTGTCAATTAAATAATCTTTAGTGGCGCGATAATATCTCTTAATTTCAGGGACACTAATGTAAGTTTTACCAGCAATATATAGACAGGTTATTTGACCATAAAAGTGATAGTAAGCACTTTTCCCGTTGTATTCATGACCTACATTATAAACAATAGCATCGCCAAGGTCGAAGTTTATTCTAGGATCGGCTTGTCGGTGAACCTGGATATGTCCGTTTAAAGAAAAGGCAAATTCAGAAACTTCTGAATAACCTACTCCGTCTGCTCTATTAAAGAAAGAAAGCGCAACAAAGTTCCACTCGTTTTCTTTGATGTTAAAATCACTTGTTAAAATTTCGTGAACTTTACCAGAAAAGTCAACCACTCTTAAGGTGATTTTACCATACTGTAAATATAGCCCGATGCTGTCATAAGCAGAAGTATCCTTACAACTAAATAAGCACTGATAATAACTACTGTATTGAGTTTGTTTAAACCAAAACTGAATACCGCCATTTTCTAAAGGTAAATGGTTTTTCATTTCAAGTTTATAGCTGAGTAAATTTGTGTTATCTAATTTAACAAAAGGTATAATTCCTTCTAAATAAGTTTGTAATTTAATAAGTTCTCCGTCAGAATGATCAAAAGAAATTAGTTTGTTCTTTTTGTTTGTCAGATTTGAGTCGCCACTAAAAATACCAATATATACACGTTCATCTGCAAACGCTTCAATGATAGTTTCAGGGTAAGAACCCTTTGAACGTTCAACTGTGTCATATGCAAAATTCAAATTATGACCACTTACCACAATTGATTTTTGGTTAACATTGCCTAAATTATCGTGAGACTTATTAATTTCTACATCTGGATTTACGACTTTAAGAATTTCGCCGTTATCGTTGTAAAAAAACTCTTTAATTTTTTTATTATTTTTATCTAAAACTGCTGTAATTTTTCCATCTTCGCTGTATTGATATTTAAATCTTAGTGTCTTGATATTATCTTTTTGAAAGTAAATGGAATCTAGTAAATTGTCTGAACTGTATTCAAACAAGTAACTGTCTCCGTTTGTTCCAAACTTAATGCTTAGTAAATTATTCGAGGTAGGCGAATACTGATAAATAAAAATTGGTACTGAGTTGATTAAAATATCTGTTATATTTCCAAAATTGTCATATTTAAATTCGTATTCAGAGCCGTTTTTTAACTTAATTTTGGTTAAGTCTTTCTTTTGATTATATTCGTATTGTGAGTGCACAGATAAATTGTTTAAAGAAGTTTTAAATTTCTCAATTGTACCGTCGTCGTTGTATGTAGCAGTAGAGATAACACCAAGAACATTGATAGTTTTTTGAATCCTACCCAAACTATCGTATTCAAAAGTTTTTTTGTTTTGAAGTTCATCAATTTCGGCAACTATATGCCTGCCATCATTTGACCAAGTTTTTTCAACTTCTAAAATATTTTTATCATCTGCTGTATGTATTTTGGTAGAAGTTAAATTAGAATTGTGTGAATTACTATACTTGTTTTCAGCAATTACTCCATAAGGATATTTAACAGCAGCAATATTGCCTTGTTTGTTGTAGTAGTATTTAGTTGCCATGCCTTCTGGACCAACCACATTAGAAGGTAAGTTTGTAGAGTTGTACTTGACTTGCATGCCAATAGACCCACCAGAAATATCTTTAGGGTTACCAGATTTATCATAAGCATAAAAAGCACCAAACGCTTTTTTAAATACCTGAATGCCGCCAATTTCAATTGCAGCACTACCAGAAAACAATACTTTTATTTCAATTGAACTAAAAGTGGTGGTTGCAGCAACTCCTAAAGTCATTAAGTCAAAATTTTTATCTAACTGTTCTTTTTTAAAAATATCGCTGTCAACACCGCCAGCTGTCAATCTAACTTCAACGTGCGAAACTGCAGTTTTCGCAGTTAATTGTCTGCCCCAAATTGCTAAAAAAATCTCGTCAGTAGCAATACCACTGACTGGAATATTAAAAGTTAAACTTCCATTATTTTGGGTAGCCTTTGCAAGATAAACACTGTCTTTTAAAAAGTCTTTAAAAAAACCTGGGCTTAGTTCAACTTTTTGAACTTCAATTCCGCTCTTTTTAAAATCAGCAATAGTTTCTTTAAACAAATTGTTTTTTTGATCGAAAACAGAAACGGGGTCACTTTTAGAAAGTAGTTGTTTAGTTTCGTGGTTATATTCAGTCTCGACAACATTCATTTGACTGTCAACTTCGTAAAGTGGCAAGTCTTTGTCATCAAAAAAGACATAACTTTTTTCTGGCTTGGCAGCATTTGACAAATTTACTAAAGTTGTCTTGTTGTCTTCGTATATAATTGAGTTTATGTTTCTTTCAGTTAAAGAATCTCCAAAAACTTCGGCAAAATAAACAACTCTATTGTTTTCAAATTTGTATGTTAAACCGTGTTTAGAAATCACGTCATAAAGCGTTATTAGGTTATTTAGGTAAGTTATTTTTAATTCAGAAATAACGGTGTTATTTTGAAAGTGAGTGATTTTTGTAAGTAGTTTGTTTTCATACTCTAAAGTTGCAAAATAAACTTCTTTGTCATTTTGAAAGTAAGTAACTTTAGATACAAAATCACTTGTCTTGTTAAAGATAATTTTTCCACCGTATGAATTTATTATCTTTTTTTCAACATCAACAAAATCAAATAATATGCTTTCTCCGTTGATACCTGTCATTTCACTTGGATATTTAATTTTAATAGTCTCTAAAAAGTCAGTTTTGTTTCCGTGCTTGTCTTTAATTCTGAAACCAGATTTTAAAAGATATTCATCAGAAAAATGATACGCTTCTGATTGGGTTTCTGGATTTTTAAAATCAGGTTTAGGGTAAAAATCAGTAGAACCGTCTGAGTTTATAACAGAAATTTTATCTTTACCAACAGTTACTTTTGTAAAATAATTTAACTTAAAACCTTTACCAAAAAACTCTTTTTCTGACTTATTTTGATAATTATATATTAAGCTGGTTTTAATTTGGCCTGAGCCAACTGTTTCAATTAAAGGAATGGTGATATGAAAATTTGCGTCGTTTTTGTTGATATTAACGCTAGTTTTAACAAGGTTGCCAAGCGAGTGTGTTAAAAATTTACAATAATTTTTAAGTCCTTTGTTTGCCATTTATTTACTCCTTATTTAAAAAACTTTTGAGCAGTTGTTTAATTCTTTAAGTAAGTTTTCACTCAAATATGGTCCTACTTCTATTAAATCAACAAATCTATTAAATTTGTTAAAGTAAAGTTGTTTCAAGGTTTCTTTTGATTTTTTCTTGCTCTCTTTAGTAATATCTAAAGAAAATTCAGCAAGAATATCGATGTCTGAGTCTAGCCTTTCAGAGCCTTGAGCAAAAGAACCAAAAATATACAAGTGTTTAATTCCGTATTGGCAAAGCAAAGTTTTATCTTCTGTTAAAGTTTGAAAGATATCTTTAAAAGTTAGTTTTTTTAAATTTTGATAATAAGATTTACCTTGTTTTTTGCTATCAAAGATAAATTGAGTTAGATAACAAATCAGCTCTTTTGGGTTTTGTGAAATATACATTTTGCTAAGTTCTGCTAAAACAGTTTCGTTAAAAACTAACGCAGGTATATCTGATTTAATTAATGAAAAGTTCAGTAGTATTAAAGCAGACAAAAACCTGTTTTCGTTGTCTATCTCAACCATTGTTTGGTAAGCCTTGTGCGAAAAAATAATTGAATTTTCCAGCGAATTTTCAACACAAATCTTAAAAAATAAGTCAGTTAATCGTACTACCATGTCAACTGCAGGTTCTTTTTCTTGTAAAATA
>CAUSQP010000039.1:0-5195 GCA_963534175.1 uncultured Acholeplasmataceae bacterium | reverse complement strand
ACACTGTATTTTCCTAAATCAAAAAAGCCTTATCTTGAGCTAACTATTGACGAAACTATTTTATTTGCAAGTTATGTGGCTGCAAGAATTGACGAGATGATGTCTGCCAAAATCTTTAGTTTATTTAGAGGGCTAACTTTGAAGCGAATAGATCAGTTTAGATCAGTTAAAAGCGAAATTGATGACTCTAAATTAGCAGGAGCCGCGCCTTTAAAGGCTTATTCAAAAACTAGACTTTTCAACCCTCTTTACTGGATAAAAACACTTACTTTTGATAAATTAGTTGACAAGATTTTTGACAAAATTGGTTTTGAAATCATCAAAATCACTGGCGAAGAGACTTACAAAATTTATTCAAAGAAAATGTTTAACAACGATATGTTTTTTGAAACTGACAAAGAGTTCTTTGAAGAACTATACAGTCAAGTTAACCTAAAAACTGAAAAAGGAGCAAAATAATTTATGTGTTTTTGGAGAAAAAAAGCAAAAAAACCAACTAAACAAAAACAATTTAAAAAGTTTAAAATTCATCAGTTTGCCCCACTTAATGGGCTTCGTGAAGCCGAAGAGTTTACACCGTCTATAGTGGCATCGCCTGGTTTTGGCCGCAACGTCAAAAACATTTCCAAACCCAAAGCCTTAGTTGGAGATGGGTTTGATACACTAGAAAAATACGAGGCTTTTCGCAGTGCTGCTGACAAAAAACTAACTCAAAAAGACATAATTGACAAATATGGAGACGCTTATTATGAGTTTACCAATATTTTAAGCATCCCAACCAATGGACAAGAGCAGCAATATTTAGCTAGTCAAAAAAAATCCGTAAACACTTCTTCCGATTCTACAATTTCGCCAATTTTTAAAAAAAGCAAACCAAGAACTAGTTTTGTTGATGTAATTATTGATGACCCAAACAATCAGATGGACGAAGTTCACACAATAACTTTTGAGCCAGAAACTTTCAAGTCAGACGCTGAATTTCAACCAGCGGGAACTTCTGAAAACTCAGTAAAGATTGCCAAAGCTAAAGCGCAAGAACCTACTTATATGCAAGAACAAACTACAGTTGAAACTAATTTCCGTGAATTTAAAAAATCAGAAACTGCAAATCTGTCTGCAAACAGTGCAGCAGATATTTTAAACTCAGTTAGAGGTTTTAGTCAAACCAATACTACAATTTCTGAACCTACAATTTCAGAAAGTTCAGCGTCTGTCAAAACCAATACTCAAACTCAGTCGTTTACTGATTTTAGTGAAACAAAACCACCGCAAAGCAAGGATAACGGATATCATGTTCCACTTAGTTTATTTCACAAGTCTAACTTAAGTTTAAACGACAAGCCAGAGTGGCTACTTGAGCAAATTGAAATTATTAACAATACCATCATGGAACTAGGTTTTACTGGCAAAGTTGTCAACTCAATTAAAGGACCGACCGTTACCAGATACGAAATTGAGCCAGACAGTAAAACCAATGTAAACAGATACAACTCGCTTATTCATAACTTGCAAATGAACTTATCGGTTACTTCTATTCGTATGCAAACCCCAATTCCAGGTAAACCCTACATTGGTGTGGAAGTGCCAAACATCACGCCTGAAATTGTCAACTACTCAAATGTCGTGGATGAACGTGAGTTTACCGCACCTGAAAATAAACTAGTAGTGCCGCTTGGCATCGACATTGACGGAAAAATAGTTAATCTAGATATCACCAAAATGCCGCATGGCTTAATAGCAGGCGCAACTAACTCAGGTAAATCAGTTTGTGTCAACACTATAATTACTTCTTTGATTTTAAAGAACTCACCAGATGAGTTAAAACTGATTTTAATCGACCCTAAAGTTGTTGAACTTAAACCTTACGAAGGTTTGCCACATCTACTTACCAAAGTGATTACCGACCCGAAAAAAGCCACATCAGTACTTGAATGGTCAATTCGCGAAATGGACAGGCGCTTTAAAGTTTTTTGGGACGAGACTAAATGCAAAAATATTGAAAACTACAACCAACGCGTGGAAAACAAGACAGTGTTTGGTGAAAAAATGCCATATATCGTCATTGTTATTGAGGAGTTGGCCGAGTTAATTGTGCAATATGGACAAGAAGTTGAGTCAAAAATTCAGCGCTTAACTCAAAAAGCTAGAGCCGCCGGAATTCATCTAATCGTGGCAACCCAAAGACCTACTACCGATGTAGTTAAAGGCACAATTAAGGCAAATATTCCGACCAGAATTGGCTTTAAAGTCGCAACTCACACAGACTCATCTACTATAATCGACGAAACCGGTTGCGAGCGTTTGCTTGGCCGCGGAGATATGCTTTTCAAGCAAGTTGATACCGTAGTTCGTCTACAAGGCGCCTATATTTCTGACGATGAGTTGTTTTCAGCGATTGACTACATTAAAACTAACTACAAACGAGCAGAACCAGAAATCAGTTCAGATAAACTAGACTCTGCTTTTTCTGCCAAAGTAGATACAGAAATCGGTCCACTTTTTAAAGAAATCGCGAGATTTGTCGTCAAAGAACAAAGTGCTTCTATCAATGCAATTCAAAGAAACTTTAGCGTTGGTTTTAACGCTGCCCAAAAATACGTTGCTGACTTTGTGCGCTTTGGGATTTGCGCGCCAGCCGACGCTCAAAACAAACCTTCAAAAGTACAAGTTAACTCAGTGCGTTTAGAAGAAATTTTAAAAAACTTTTAAAAAAAATATTTGCATAAGGATTAAGTATGGACAGTAAAAACCCACTTGACAGTCCGGTATCTGCGACTTTAAGTAAAAAAATCTACGCTATTTTTAATTTAACTTTGGCTATTTTTTTGCCTTTAGCCATGTTAATTTTGTTTAGTTTAAAACAAAGCTACACCACCGTGCAAATTGCGGTCGGTGTAGCTTTCTTTGTTTTGTTTTTGCCGTATTGTGCTAAAAACGTTTATTTTCAAATTAAAGAAATTAACAACAAAACTTATCTTAATACTATCAATTTATCTAAATTCCAAATTCTCAGAAAAGTCTCAGAACCTTTTATTTTAACTGTATTTTGGACGCTTTTTTTACTTTATTTGGTATTTTTTTCCTATATTAAAATAGCCGGTGACTCAATGCGTCCGACTTACGTAGATGGACAAGTCGTTTTTATTAAAACTTTTCGCATCAAACCCGCGAGAAACAAGGTATACGTGATTGCAGTTAGCGAAGACAACGGAAAAATTTACAACGTGATTAAACGAATTTACGCACTACCTGGTGATAAAATTACTTTAACTGAAACTAAGTTAGAGGTAGACGGCAAAGCAGTTCGTCCACGTGGTTTTACTCGTTTTACAAGCAAAGACATTGAAAACCTTAAAAAAAGCACTCTAGACAAAAGTTATGACTACAATCAGAACTGGGTCAAAAACAACACCTATTTGTTTTTTGGCGATAACTTCACAAATTCACGCGACTCCAGAACAGAAGGCCTTAGATTTAAAAAGATTATTGGAGAAGTTATTTAGTGGAAATCAATTGGTATCCTGGCCACATGGCTGTGGCTTTTCGCGAAATTGAAAAAATTCAAAAAAATGTCGATGTTTTAATCCACGTTCTAGACTCTAGAATCCCTTTTTCTTCCATTAACCCCAAGTTAATGGCAATTTTTCAAAATAAACCGGTGGTTTTTTTGTTAAACAAAACTGATTTAGTTGAGCCTAAATATATAACTAAAACTATTGATAAACTAAAAGAGCAAGGCTACTTCGCTTTTAAAGTCAATGGACTAACTGGACTTGGTTTGAGTGGACTTTATAACTTTATTAAAACTAATGTTGCAAACGAGATTTTTGAAAAACGCATGAAAAAAGGTATTTTAAACCACAAAATTACGGCGCTAATTGCAGGAGTGCCGAATGTTGGCAAATCTAGTTTAGTTAACCGTTTTTCTTTAAAAAAAGTTGCAAACGTCGAAAACAAGGCAGGAGTTACTAGACTAATTTCGCTTTACCGACTAAGCGCTGATTTTGATTTATTTGACACACCAGGCTTGCTTTGGCCAAAGTTAGATAAACAAGTTGGCGCAAACTTAGCGCTATTTGGCTCAATTCCAAAAGAAATTTTGCCAATGGACGAGGTTTGCCTTCACGCGCTTAAAACGCTTTGCGCGAATTTCCCTGGTCTGCTTAAAAAACGTTTTGGAGTTGACGAAACCAAAGAAACCTTGGAGTTGTTAGATGAACTTTGCTTTAAAACTGGCTCAGTTTTAAAAGGTCGTGAACCGGATTACGAAAGAATCTACGTTTATCTAATTAAAGAAATTCAAAATGGCAAAATTGGCAAACTATTTTTTGATTTAGACCGGATTTAGGATTTGGATGTGTTATTATTTGTTTTAGAGGTTTTTAAATGAAAGACTTAATTATTGTTGAATCGCCAACTAAAGCCAAGACAATTTCTGGTTATCTTCAAGATAACTTTACTGTAATGTCTTCCAAAGGACACATTCGCGATTTAAAAATCGCAGGTCCAGGTGGACTTGGTATTGATGTTGAAAATAAATTTGAACCGCTTTACTCAGTTATTACAAAATCCAAAAAAGTAGTTTCAGACTTAAAAAAAGCCGCCAAAGGAGTTAGAGTTTACTTAGCATCCGACCCCGATAGGGAAGGAGAAAGTATCGCTTGGCATTTAGCCGAAGTACTTGGACTTGATAAAAGTACACAAAACCGCATAGTTTTTAACGAAATCACCAAAACCGCTGTCAAAACTGCTTTAGAGTCTCCCAGAACAATTGATACAAAACTAGTAGACTCCCAAGAATCTAGGCGTATGGTTGACCGAATAATTGGTTTTAAATTATCTAAACTAGCCAGACAAAAAATTGGTGGCAAGTCAGCCGGACGTGTGCAAACTGTGGTTTTGAAGTTAATTGTACTTAGAGAAAAAGAAATCAAGGCTTTTGTTCCGCAAACCTACTTTGACATAAAATTGGTAGGCCAAGGATTTGAGGCTCCATCTGTTTCTGTTAAAAAACACGAAGTTATTCAAGCAATTAAAGAAAAAGTAGAAAATGAAGCAACTCCTCTTTATTTAGTTCAAGAAATTCAGGAAAGTGAGACTAAAACTTACCCTCGCCCTGCTCACACCACTTCTTCTTTTCAACAAGAAGTTGCAAACAAACTAGGTTGGTCTGCCAAAAAAGCCATGCAGATTGC
>CAUSQP010000038.1:0-5509 GCA_963534175.1 uncultured Acholeplasmataceae bacterium | reverse complement strand
GGGATTTTAAATGGTTCTGTACCTTTTTTAACGGAACTTGCCCTTAATTTAAAAATAAATTGTGAAATTCAGTATATGTCCACGAAGTCATATTTTGGCGGCACTCAGTCCACTGGTAAAGTACTTCTAAATCCTGGTTTACTTCCAGACGTTAAAGACCGCGATGTTTTAATAGTAGATGACATTATGGACTCAGGTATCACTCTTAACTTAATTAAAGAAACTCTGCTGAAAAACGGAGCAAGGTCTGTGAAATGCGCTGTACTTTTAAACAAAATTGCCAAAAGAAAAGTAGTAATTGAACCGGACTTTGCTGCCTTTAAGATTCCCGATTTATTTATTGTCGGATACGGACTTGACTACAAAGAACTTTACCGCAATTTACCCTACATTGCTTTACTAAAGCCTAGTGTTTTAAGTGAACAGAAAGGATAACTAAAAAATAAAATGAATTCAAATAAACCCCAAAAAAATCCTAAAAAATTTAATTTACTGACCAACAAAAGTTTTTGGATTAACTTAATTATCTCTATTATCGTCGTGATTTTTGTTATTAGAATTAGCAGACGAATTTATGATAACTTAAAAGTTAAAACAACTTATTCTATGTTAAAAACTGAACTTGGTGCAAAAAATGTAACCCTAGGTCACGACAAAATCGCTGATGATTTGCTAAAAAAACATTTAGAAAAGTATCTTTTGCCAAGTGAACTGACAGTTAAACAATTGAGTATTCGCGAAACCGCTGCTGGTAATCTACACATTGACTTTAGATACCAAAAAGATGGAAAAATTATCAGAGCAACAGTATACGAGCGAATTGATCGAGCACAAGCAACTGAAATTAGACTAATTGTTGAGTACTACAACTCTTTAAACGGTCCTAAAAAAATCGCATATAGTAATGTAGTTGAGTCTAGTTTCAATATTTTTTCGTTTATTTTGTCTGTTTTGCCTTTTGTAATTAGCGGTTTATTTTTATACTTAATTTACAAATCTTACCAATCAATGAATCAGCAAAATCTAGATATCGTTTCAAACGATGTTAAAACTGCTAAAACTAATGTAACTTTCCAAGATGTTGCTGGGCTTGATGAAGAAAAGTTTGAACTACAAGAAATTGTAGACTTTTTAAAAGACCCGGCTAAATACACCAAAGTAGGTGCGCGTGTACCTAAAGGTGTGCTACTAGTCGGTCCTCCTGGAACTGGTAAAACTTTGATGGCCAAAGCCGTTGCTGGTGAGGCTAATGTTTCGTTTATTTCACTATCTGGCTCTGAGTTCGTTGAAATGTTTGTTGGAGTTGGTGCCAAAAGAGTTCGTAATTTATTTGACACCGCTAAATCTATTGCGCCTTGCATTATTTTTATTGACGAAATTGACGCAGTTGGGCGCCAAAGAGGTTCCGGAATTGGTGGGGGTCACGATGAACGCGAACAAACCCTTAACCAAATTTTGGTTGAAATGGATGGATTTTCAACAAACTCAGGAATTATAGTGCTCGCGGCTACTAACCGCTCGGATGTCCTTGACCCGGCACTACTTAGACCAGGTCGTTTTGATCGTCAAATCATGGTTTCTCTGCCTGACTTAAAAGGTAGGACTAAAATCCTTGGCGTGCATTCTAGAAATAAAAATTTAGCCGCAGACGTTAACTTAGAGGATTTAGCACGCCGCATTCCTGGGTTTTCTGGCGCTGACATTGAAAACTTAATGAACGAGGCGGCTCTGCTGGCAGCGCGCTCAAATAGAGTTGAAATTACCACAACAGACTTAGATGAAGGCGTGGACCGCGTTATGATGGGACCTGCTAAAGTTTCTCGCAAATATTCAGAAACTGAGAAAAAAATAGTTTCATACCACGAGGCCGGACACGCTGTGATTGGACTTTTACTAGAATCCGCCAATGAAGTGCAAAAAGTTACAATCATTCCACGAGGAGACGCGGGTGGTTATAATTTAATGATGCCAAAAGAAGAGTCTTTCTTTCAAACCAAAGAACAGCTTATTCAGTCAATTACTGGCTTTTTAGGTGGCCGCGTTGCTGAAGAAATTAAGTTTCAATCAGTTACCAACGGCGCTCACAATGACTTTGAAAAAGCCACTCAAATTGCTCGTGCGATGGTCACTCAATTTGGGATGTCTGAACTCGGCTTTGTACAATACGAAAAAGCAGGCTCGCAAGTTTTTTTAGGCCGCGATTATTTTAACGAGAAGAATTTTTCAGACACAGTTGCCCACGAAATTGACTTAGAGATTAGAAAACTGATGAATGAATGTCATAAAAAAGCCAAGGCCTTGATTTTGTCAAATCTACCGCTTTTGGAAGCAATTGCCTATTATCTTCGTGAAGTTGAAACACTAACCCGTGAAGACATTCACGAAATTTATGAAACTGGACACCTGGCTAGAGTTGACAGCACAAAAGGCGCTGCTCCTGACTTTGTTAATGCACCCAAAACTGAGTCAAAACCTAAAAAAAATCCAGCAAAAAAATCAGTTCAAGAAAGCGAAGGAAAAAATTAAATTGAAGAACTTCAATTAACAGACCAAGAACAGGCTAGACGCGAGAAAGTCTCAAAATTAAGAGAAATTGGGGTAGATCCTTTCGGACACGCCTTTAAAACAAACACTTCAACCCAAACAATTTTTCAAAAATACGCTGATTTAAGTAGTGATGAGTTAGAACACTTAAACAAAAAAGTCAAAATCGCTGGACGAGTTGTTTTAAACCGAGCTCAAGGCAAAGCAGGCTTTATGCATATTCAAGACAGATTTGGCAAAATTCAGTTATATGTGCGCAAAGACAACATTAAGGAACAAGACTTTCTTGCTTGGAAGTTAACTGACCTTGGTGATTTTGTCGGAGTTGACGGTGTAGTTTTTAAAACCCACACCGGTGAACTTTCGGTTAGAGTTTCAAAATACACCTTTTTAACTAAAGCCTTAAAACCACTTCCAGATAAATTCCACGGTCTGCAAGACGTTGAAGAAGGCAGACGCAAACGCTATCTGGATTTAATTGTTAATCCAGAAATTAAGGCAGTTTCTTTTACTCGCCCCAAAATTATTAAAGCCTTTCGTGATTTTTTTGACAAAAAAGACTTTATTGAAGTAGACACTCCCGTTCTGCACCCTACACTAGGCGGTGCTGCTGCTCGCCCTTTTGTTACTCACCACAACGCACTTAACATGACGTTTTATTTAAGAATTGCCCAAGAAATTCCTTTAAAGAAACTAATAGTTGGTGGGATGGAGAAAGTTTACGAAATCGCTAGACTTTTTAGAAATGAAGGAATGGATTCAACCCACAACCCTGAGTTTACTACTTTAGAGGTCTACCAGGCTTACGCAAATCTAGATACTATGATGGAGTTGTGCGAAACTAGTTTTCGGGAAGTTGCCAAAAAAGTACTTGGTACTACTAAAATCAAATTCGGTGAGTTTGAACTAGACTTTGGACGTCCGTTTACGCGTATGCACATGGTGGATGCTGTCAAAAAATACGCAAATGTTGATTTTTTTCAGGTAACTGACTTTACGCAAGCCAAAGCCTTGGCAGAAACTCATCACATCAAAGTACAGCCGCATTTTGAAATTGGCCATATTATCAATGCTTTTTTTGAAAAATACGTTGAAGATAAGTTAATTGAACCGACCTTTATTTATGGTCACCCTGTTGAAATTTCGCCACTTGCCAAAAAAGGACCAGATCCGCGTTTTACTCGTCGTTTTGAGGTTTTTATAGTCGGCAAAGAATACGCCAACGCTTACTCTGAGTTAAATGACCCGCTTGACCAACGCAGTCGCTTTGAGGCACAGCTTAAAGAGCGCGCTTCTGGTAACTTAGAGGCCTGTGAACTGGATACTGAGTTTTTGGAAGCCCTTGAATACGGAATGCCGCCAACTGGTGGACTTGGAATTGGACTTGACCGTTTTATTATGCTTTTGACTAATCGTGCATCTATTCGCGACGTTATTCTGTTTCCTCACCTAAAACGCAAAGAAAACAAATCAACAAAGGAGTTTGACAATGAGAAATAAAAAAATCTTTTTCCTACTTGCACTTTTATTTAGTTTAGTGGCTTTACTTGGTTGTTTAGCTGCTCTGCTTTACATAGTATTTGCTAAACAAGACTCAGTTTACTCAATTATTCCTACTTTCTTTTTCTTAGTATTTTTAATTGCAACCTTGATTTTACATAATCGTTTTAAGCAAAATCAAGTGCATACTTTACTTAGCCACTTTAAAGACCGCGATGTTTTTTCGTTTGCCGCGAAAACCTCACTTTGTGGATACTCCGCTTTTTTAGTTAAATCAGACAGCCTTGAGTTAGTCACTTTAAATAAAGAAAAAGAAGAAAATGTTGTGTGTTCTTTTTTAAACACAAACATTGCTAAAATTGAGCCAAAAATGCAAAAAGGCCTACCTAGACTAGTCTTTACTTTTAAAGAAAAAGTCATGTATCTTGGCAAAGAAACTAAAGTAGTTTCTATTAAAATTAGCGAAATTCCGGCAAAAGTTAGCAAAAACGTGCGCTTTTTAACTTATCTTTCTGAACTGGGTTTAAATTAAAATATAAATAATTTTTATTTTTAAGATAAATTAGTGAATATTTATTTAAATATTGCCTTAATTTTGCTGATTTGTATTTTGGCGTATCTTTTTGGCTCAATTCCTTTTGGCTTAATTTTTGGCAAAAAATTCAAAAACATTGACTTAAGAACAGTTTACTCTGGCAATATTGGCGCTACTAATGTTGCCAGAGTTTTAGGTTTTAAACTGGCGTTTATGGTATTTTTGTTAGATGTGCTAAAAGGTGCACTTTTTTTGGCAATTGTCTTTATTCTTTACTTTAGCGAGCCAACCATTTTTGCACCGCTTATTCAACTAAATTTAAAAGAAACCACACTTTATATCTATCCGCTTTACGGACTAAGCGCAGTTCTTGGTCACCTTTATCCGGTTTATTTGCGCTTTCAAGGTGGCAAAGGTATCTCTTCACTTTTTGGCTTTCTTTTAATTGCTTTCCCGCTAGTCGGCTTGGTTTATGTTTTGACTTTCTTACTTATCTTTTTTATATTTAAAAAATTAGTTTCATTGGCTTCACTGATTGCTGTATTTTTTAGTTTTTTTGCATTAACTATATTTAGAGTTTTTGTGCCTAACTTGATTTACAAAAGTATGTCTGGAGTTTTTTTAAGTTACTCACTAGAAATTGCGGTCGTTGCTTTGCTTGCTTGCTTAATACTTTTCAAACATAGAAAAAATATAGCAAAACTATTTTCAGGTAAAGAAAAAGGCACAAATATTTTTAGCACACACGCAGAAAATACAGAAAAATAGATATTTTTTGGCTTAACTAAGCAATTTTAGCGAGTATTTTTTAAAAATTTAATTTAAGTTAAAAACTATTAAAATTCTAAAACTGCTTTAAAAAGTTAAAAATACGCTATAACCCGACTTTTACACTTGTTTGAAGAAATAAAGCCAGCAACGGCTCAATAA
>CAUSQP010000037.1:0-5645 GCA_963534175.1 uncultured Acholeplasmataceae bacterium | reverse complement strand
AGTACCCCTTTCCTATGTCCAGGAAACGGGGTACCTATCATATTTAAAAGGTTTTTTTACAGTCTTAATTTGCTATAATTGATATGTTGAGAGGTATTTTATGCGCCGTTTTTTTAAAACACTACTAATCCTTTTTTTATTCTTATTTATCAGTATTTTTATAGTTGCAGGTACTTTGTTTGGTCTGCACTTTAACACAGTTAAAACACCCGCACACGCAAAAAACTACAATTTTGTTACTAATTTACGCGAAAAAGTTGAAAAACACATTTTTCTAGATGCAGAACCTGGTAAAAAATTTGAGTTTGACTTAAACGCAGAAACTTTAACCGAAATTCTAAATCACTTACTAATTTCTAAAAAAATTGCCGATAAAACATATTTTGAAAACACATCTAGTGATAAAACTCTTTATAAAACTAACCCAGATCACCTACGCATCAAAAGTGTATTTTTTACCAAAGACAAAGACTTCATTTACTTAAATGTTAATATGGCCTATAAAGCAATTGGTGAATTTCACACCAGTTTAACTGCCCGAGTTCAGTTAAAAGAAGATACAAAGTCAGGCGAAATTCATTTAACTTTAGATAAGTTTTGGTTAGGAAAAATCGGACTTAGTTGGTCATTTTCAAAAAAAGTTGCCGATGCTTTTGCCAAAAAAGTAGTTGAAAACGCACTTAATAACTTAAAGCAAATGCTTGCTAAAAATGCACCTTATATCGCTGTTGAATTCGGTAAAGAGAATGCCAAAATTAAAATTAACAAAAAAGCGATGTGGTCGTATGTCTCTAAAGCCATAGATAAAGACTACGAAGTTGAAGAAACCGACTCAAAAGGTGTAGTTAAAAACAAGAGCCTTTTAAAAACTGTCAAAGAGTTTATGGATGAAAACTCACTTTATGACTTTAAAGTTGAAAAAAACTCAGTTAAGTTAACTTTAGACACTAGCAAAATTTATCTAAAAGATGACCAAATTCAAACAGAAAAACCAGCAATTACCAGCGAAAATGAGTTAAAAGATTACTTTAAACAAAAAACTACAGATATTTTTATGAGTGCTTTAAATAAAGCCGACAATAAAGCAAACGAACTCTACATGACTATCTCGATGGAAGAAATCAATCAACTTTATCGCTACTTTTTGGAAAAAAGTGGCTTTAAAAAAGATGAAGCAACTCGTACTTTTAAAATTGGTTCAACCGAAATTAAAGTCAAATACAAAATTGACATCAAACCGATGATTAAAAACATTGACGGTAAACCTATGCTGACAATTCGCTTAATTTTAACAGTAACCAATGCGAGTGGTAAACCAGGACTAGACGGTAAATACTTCCAAACTGTGGTAGACACCGTAGTTAAACCAAAGATTGAAGGTAAAAACATCTCACTAACAATAGTTGATGAAAACAAAAAAACCAACATCTCTGTTGGTAAAGACATCAAACTAACTCACAGTCGTGCAGTTAACTTACTTTATTTATTTTCCAAAAACGTAAATTACCTTGACTTTAACCCTAGTTTTGAAAATATCTTAAGTTCAATGTCTCCAGATGCTAAAATTAGCCCAGACCTTGAGTTTGATGAAAAAAACCAACTAATTAGAGTTAAGTGCTTCTTAAATGAAAAAAACTCTGAGTTAATTGAGACTTTGAAAAAAACTAAAGATAACTTAATTCAAGCGCTAGATAAACACACAGACCAAATTGGTAATGCAAACATTAAAAATGAAGTAAGTAAACTAAAAGATAAGTTAAATAAAGGCCAAAACATTAACTCAACTGACACTAAAAAACTTTTTGACACAGTCACAAAAGAACTTAAGTCAACTGGTGAAATTGAGAAGTTCAAAGCAGGAGTATACGGAGAACTTAAAAAACAAGGCGTTGATTTAGACATGCTTAAGTCTATTTTCTCACCAAAAATCAGCTGATTTATCACTAATTAAAAAGGCGCCATTCGCGTGAAAGGTGCCTTTTTTTATCTATCGTGGGTAGATAAAATTAACTTCGTGAGATTTACAAGGATATGCTGTTGTCACACGAATACCAGATTAAAATATCAATAATACTTTAATCTAAAATTGTTTCGCTAAGTAAAAAGTCCTCAATCCCGATGTAATAAATACCATTGTCGTCGTATCTTGGAATAATACGGTTTTTAACGACTACAATTTTTTTAAAAAAATCACCAATTTTTTTAAGAGATTTAGTTTCTTGTTCTAATTTTTCTGTGCTATCAACATTTAAAGCAGATTGAATGTAGTATCTCTGGTGTCCTTTGTTTATTACAAAATCAACTTCTAGTTGAGTTTTTATTCTACTGTTATCTTGCTTAAACTCGTGTTCAACAACGCCAACGTCAACATTATAGCCACGTCTGATTAAGTCGTTAAAGATAATATTTTCCATAATGTGGTTATCTTCAATTTGTCTGAAATTAAGCCTTGCGTTTCTAAGTCCTATATCGGCAAAATAATATTTTAGTGGAGTTGAAAAATATTTAGAACCTTTAACATCGTATCTATTTGCACGGTATAAAACATACGCATCTTCAAAAAAAGTGAGATATTTGGATATAGTGACAGAAGAGATTTTAATTTGTTTTTCGGATAAAAATCTTTTTGCAAGTTTAGTCGGGTTAGTTAAAGAACCGATCGCTGAAGATGTAAAGTCCAGTAGTAATTTAAGAATTTCTTCTTCATTTTGAATATTGTTTCTTTCAAGGATATCTTTTATATAAGTTTCCTGAAACAAGTTTTTTAAGTATTGGCTTTTTTCAAAATCAGTTTTTAAACTGTAGATATACGGCATCCCGCCATATAGAAAGTAATTTTCAATTGCTTGTTCTTTGTTTTCATAGAAATTATAGACTTCGCCAAAAGATAAAGGAGTTATGTGTATCTCATCTCCTCGGTCTCTAAATTGAGTTAATAGTTCTGATGAAAGCAATTTTGAATTGCTACCTGTTACGTAAATGTCTAGATTGCTGTTTTTGGCCAAGCCAAGCAAAACATCAACAAAGGATACATTTTTTTCTTTGCTATCAATATATGGGTTTGCGGCGTTTTCAGAAAATTGAATTTCATCAATCAAAACATAGTAGGTTTGGCTTTGGTTTTTAGTTTTTTCTTTAATATAGTCGTTTAATATAAACGGATTTCTATATTTAAGATTATCAATTTCGTCAAGAGCAATTGAAATAATTTGCTTTTCTTTTACACCTGTAGATAAAAGATAATCTTTGTATAAATTAAAAAGCAAGTATGATTTGCCGCATCTTCTAATGCCTGTAATAATTTTTATTCTGCCATTTTGTTTTTTGTCAATAATTTTTTGAAGATACCAATCACGTTTGATTATCATATATGTCCTTTCTGAATAATTTGAGTGGAAAACCACCCTTTTACTTCAAGTTTATTTTAACACAAAACAACAGATAAGCAAAGTATACTCATAAAATAAAGGTGTTTTTCCACCTTTATTTTATGAGTTTTTATCTCGGTAAGGGTTAAATTTTATTAGTTTCGCTAATAATTATATTTGCAGAATTATTGTATTTTTCTATAAATTCACTGTGTGAAAGTAAACAAGAATCTGGTATGTTAAAAAACTGTTTTGACTTCAACTGCAAAATTGTTTTAACTTCTTCTTTTGGTTTTATACAAACTATATCAAACCCGTATTCAAAAATCAGTTGAGAAAAAGACACAGTTTGTGTTGACCTGACACCACCTTCACCTTTTAAAAAACTCTTGACTTTTTCTTCCAGAAAATAGCCTAATTTAGCGTTTTTACCATAAACCATAAATAGTAAATCATTTGCTTTTTTCCAAACAGCAAGGCACAAATACACTTTGTCTCCTTGAAAATATTTGGCTTTTTCAAGTGTAGTATCATTAAAAGTCGCACCCCAAGTTTTTGCGTCATAACTTGCTGCTTTTACTTCTAGAAAAATATCTTTATCTAGACTTAACTTGCAGTCAAAACCATGTTTATCTGTGTTAATTAACTCATAGCCTAAATAATGTCCTACCATTGAGTCTCTAATTTCGTTAATAAAACTGTCAGTGTCGCCTTTTTCCCATTTTTCTTGAACTTTAGCAACTTCTTGCAATGCCAAAAAACCTTCAAGCAAAAATTCGTTGTCAATTGGTTTAAAATTACCCTTTTTAACTAAATCAATCATTGAAAATAATCTCCCTGTAGTTACTGTCAATTTTATTTAATTCAGCAAATCTGTTGATGCGCAAAATCATAGCATCGCTGACTTTTGGTTCTTTGAAATTCATATCGGTCAAAATTTGGAATGCTTTATTTTTAGAGTTAATAGGCTCTGCTAACTGAATCAAAATATATTTATGTTGTGTATTGTCTTCGCGATTGATTTCATAAACCGCTTGTGCAGTTGTTCCGCTTCCCGCGTAAAAGTCCAAAATTAAAGCGTCTGTGTGTTGTGAACACCTAATTAAAAATTTAATTAGTTCAACGGGTTTTGGGGTATCAAAAATTCCGCTAAGACCTATTTTTTTTAACTCATTTGTGCCTTGTCTTGAATAGAAATCTAAAATAGAAGGGACATTGTTGACAGCGTCTTTCAAATATTCCTTTTCGTATGGTCTTTTGTTTTTAAAGCAAAGTTTGTTTTCGCTGTGCAACTTGATAAACTTTTTTTTACTAGACCAACCACGTGTTTTAAGTGGCTCCAAAGTTAGGTTGATTTCTTCAATTTTTAAATAATTAGGTTCGCCGGGTGTAGATAAATCTTTAGCAAAATATATTTCACCGTTCTCATCAATATTTGAATAGTTTACAATCCAAGTCTCGCCAGTTTCCAAAACATAATTTTCAATACTTTTTTTCAAAACTTCGTTTGCAGCAACAGTAGATTTTTTGTGTGCATTTTTAACTTTTTGAATAATTTGCTTTAGTTTTTTACCCTCATGAGGCGACTCTAATCTGTTTATGTAAAACCTTGGTAAATTGGTTTTTGACTTAGCGTAAGCAACAACATATTCGTGAACTACATTAATGTGTTTTGCATTACTTCTTTGTGATTGTTTTGTAATAAAAATTCCTACTTTATTTTCTTTGCCAAATACATCGTCGCAAATTTTGACAAGACTAGCAAGTTCGTTGTCATCAATTGAAATGAAAATAACGCCTGTTTTTTTGAGTAAATCTTTCGCTTGAATTAATCTGGGTTTAATATCTGTCGCCCATTTAGAGTTAGTGTCACTATAAACAAATGTGTTATTTTTGGTGTTATAAGGTGGGTCAATATAAATAAAGTCAATCTTTGAATTAAATTTTTCAAATACGGTGCTTTGCATAATTGATAAATTATCGCCAATGTAAATTTCGTTTTTATCCATTTTAACCTCCCTTATAACTTATTTATAATTTATGTTTATTTAAAAATAAAACTCTGACTTACATCAGAGTTTACATTCAAATGGAGCAGACGAGGGGAATCGAACCCCCATTTCAGCCTTGGGAAGGCCGTATAATAACCGTTATATTACGTCTACGTCTCTATTCACTTAACAAAATAATTTTACCATATCACTGCAAATTTACAAATTATTTGATTGAATAGAAATATAATTGAAAAATTTAAAATAAACTTCCATTAAAACCACC
>CAUSQP010000036.1:0-5678 GCA_963534175.1 uncultured Acholeplasmataceae bacterium | reverse complement strand
GAAAAAGCCTTAGATGATGCTTACATCAAACAAGCCAATGAAAAAATGCTTGCTAAAGTTAAAGTTCACGTAAACGACAACGTAATGTACGCGCAAACTAGAACTTTATTTAAAAATGTTGCCCACAAATCATCTCGCACCGACATTCTTTCTTTCAAAAAATCTTCAGTTTGGTTAAATGATTTAAAAACTGAGCTTAACCCAATTTCTTTAAAAGACTTCTTTGCTCACGTTAAAAAAATCCTTGGACCAGCGGCTGCCAGAGACGCTCTTGGTGAGAAATACATTTTAGACAAATATGAGTCAAAAATCACTGATAAGATGAAAAAAGATATTAAAAAAGCCATCAAATCAGAAATTAACTCGTTTTCTCAAAACCAATTTGCAAGCAATAAACTACCGTCTTCAATTGGAGTTTATGAATTTTACATTAAATACTACAATGTAGAGAAATACTCAGAGATTTACAACAAAAAAATCTTGCAAAAAGCAATCGAACTTTACCGTCTTGATCCAGATGTACTTAACTACGAAACTGTAACTAAACGTGCAAACCGTTTATTTAAAGAATACGCAAACGTAGACCTTGCTCACTTGCTTGCTTACTTTGACACTAATCTAGATGGCAAACACAACGAAAAAATTACCGCAGACAGTTTAACTGATGACCAAATCAAGAGTCTATCTAAACTACTTAAATACGCAATTAAACAAGCGTACGCTAATAGAGTTGACAAAATGTTTGATACTTTGGATGAAATTGCCAAAAAATTCAACTCAATTCCACGTCTAACTCCGTATGACGCTTATGAGAAAAATACCCAAAATCTAGATAACAAAACCAAAGAAAAATTAAACTTTGGCGATGACTTAAAACTAGAAGACTTAGTTAAACTAAGAAACGCAGGTGTTACTCTAAAAGCCGAAAAACTAAACAAAGTTAAAAACTCTAAAAACGACTTTGGAGAAAGCTCAAAATTTGACGAAAGATTTATGCGCCATGCTCTTGATTTTTACCGTCAATTACTTGGTACTAAAAAAGCTCACGAGGCTTCTTTGGAAAACCCAGTTATTGAATATGCTTCTGAGGCTGAAAACTCAAATAACTTTACTAAAGATCAACTTAAAAAACTAGAATCTGGTTTTGGTTTCCACGTTCTTGCAGGTCTTTCTTTGGAAAAAGCACCAACTACTGAAGGTCCAAAAAATACCATTAAACGCTTTAAAGAAAAAGGTCTTGATTTAAATAACGACAAAAAAGACGAACTTACAGTTGGTCAAATCAAAACTTATTTCTTAAGTGACTTCAATGACTACCGTCCTGATCTTCCAACTAACTTAGTTAATGTTTTAAACAACGTGCTTAAAACTTTTAAAGACAAAGTAAATAATGCTAATACTAAAAAATACATCCTTGAACAAATTCTTGGCAAAATTGACTTTGGTGCAGACAAACACGCTGAGGCTATTGATAAACTAAACTCAGAAATTAATCAAAGAAGTTTCTTTAACTACGAAAAACTAAAACCAGGTAATAACGACTACAAAATTTACAACGACTGGTTTAGTCCCGATTTAGTACGCAAGTAACTAAGAGTAAAAAACCCAACCAAATGGCTGGGTTTTTCATTTAATTTGAGTTTTTTGAAAAAACATAAGTTAGAAATAATGCTATTTTAAAACTGTTTTTAGCTCAGAAAAATACGATCGTTTAACTTTTTGATAATCAAGATCCACAAAAAACATTTTGCCAGCGATTGTTGGGTTAAGTTGTCTAATTTCACTTAAATTAAAACTTAAAATTCCATTGTTTTCAGTGCATTTTTCTTTTCTGACAAAAAACAATGAGTTTATCTTATAACCAGAGACAACGTTAGGGTTTCCTCTTTGTTTTCTTGGTTTTAATTTGTCTTTATCTACATATACTGTGTCACCAGAAATATTTGCACCTAACTCAGTTAGAAAACCAATTAAAGCAAGTGGTGTCCAAGTTTGATAGTGATTTCTGCCTGCAGGTCTAATTTCGCCTTCCATTTTTGCCCACAATTTTATCTCGCTAACTGGAATTGCGGTTAAAAATCCCGTGGCATCTTCAGTAATTATCAAATCTGCTTTCTTTGGGCCAATTTTGTAGTTACCAGAAACAGCGCGTTCTATGCTATCTTGACTAAAATCATTGATATTGCTACCCATTACTTCAAAAAAATTAAGGTCTGTTTGTTCTGACAACATTTCTTTAAACTGTGGGTACTCAGATAGCCACTGTTCTGTTATCAAAATTTTTCCGTCTTCTTTATATTTTGGTAAATCAGGTTCACTAGTTTTTGCACTAGGTTCTTTAAACTCAATTAAATAATACTGAAAACTAAACTTATCAATTAGTACGCAGTCGACTCCACTGCACCCACCAGCCTGAAATAAATATTTTGAATCATTTTCACTTGAATACATATATCTTGGAAAAATGTTTAGCAGTTCTAAAACCTTTTTCACATCAGGTTCGATATGAACTCTTTGTTTCAAACAGTTTTCATAATTATGAAGACCTAAAATATTTGCTAAAGTTTGTGCGTAAACGCATTCGCTTAGAACAGCAGATTGCATATTATTGCCAGTATCACAGCTTTTACAAATTTCATCGTAAAGTGCTGGTGTTTCTGACATAAAAGACTCAAAATTTTTACGAATATCAAATTCCTTTTTGATTACTTTATTCCAAAGCAGATCTCTTTGCTTTTTATTGTAAATTACTTTTTTATGGTGTTTTTTGTAAAAAATATTTAAAAATTCTTTTTCTCTTGAAGTAATCATAAAAACTCACCTTGAAATTGACAAAAATTATTACAAACTGTCAGTAGTTTCACATATAAAAAAACAATTTGCGTGTATACGCTTAAACTCTTCTTCATGCTCTTTTTCAAAACCTAATAATTTTAAAATTTTTTCGTTGATTTGTTTTCTGATTTCTTTTGGAAACTTAATGTTTTCCTGAACCGTGCCTGCATTCATTTTCTTTATTACAAATTTTGCTTCATTTTCTTTTAGAAAACTAGCAGTTTCTTTAAACCACGAGAAATCGTTTTCGTTTAGCAAATTAAAAGGTATTGGCAATGATTTTAGCAAATTTACAGGATAAGTTATACCACCATCAAAAATTCGCCACCACCAATAGGCAAAACTTGAGTTAATTAAACAATAAACAAAGTCATGTATCCTAGGGTCAGTAAAATAAAGTTTGATTGAGCCGTTTCTGCTAAGTTCTTTTGAACTTGCAGTTGTAAAATATCTGCAAGTGTTTGGCACATTAATTAGATATTTAGTGGGTTTATCTGATAGAAAATCTTTTAATTGAAACTTAGATTTTTCTGTGTAGTGTTTAAATACTGAAGTTAATTCTTTTGAAACTTTTTGGAATTTAGTATTATTTTTATTAACTACTTGTAAATTTTCCGGTAATACACTGCTGAGTAAATCAGCGTTAATTATCTTATTTCTTTCTGAATTCTTGAAGCGAATCAGCGGAGAAATTCTAAAACCTTTTAATTCTTTGCTTTTATTAAAAACAGTAATCGATGCTCTAACCGAGTTTGCTGTATTAGTATTAAAGGTTCCGTGTTTACGGCCTTTAAAGATATTTCCAGGAACATTGTCAAAGTTGACAATAAAGCCATTTCCTTTTTTACACATCAAATCGCGCAAAGAAAAATATTTAGTTCCAGATAAAAAACTAAATGGAGAAATTACAACTGCACCAAGAGACTCCGTATAAATTTTTTCCATAAAACTAGAGTAGAATTCTTTTGTGTCGATTAAAACTTTAGTTTGATCCCAATTTTCTGAAATAGTTTTGATTTGTGCGTAAGGTGGGTTTGAAATCACCTTAGAATTTTTAGGTAATTCAATTTTTTTATCTAAAAAATCGCAGTGATGCGCGTTAATAAGATCAAACAGTTCAACTCCGAAAAAGAAAGCAATTGAGGTTTTGCAAATTAATAAAGCAGTCTCATCGAAATCATACAAGTGTAATTTACCTTCTTTGATAAGTTTAATTGCTTCAGTTTTTTTAAGTAGATTAAGGTAAGTTAAAATTAGGTTGCCAGTTCCGCAACCTACATCACAAATATTTGCAGCATCAATTTCGGACAGCCAAACACTCATGACAGTAGCAACATCTGCAGGAGTATAATATTGACCGCTTTGTTTTTTTAAGTCTTTATCTTGATGTGCCAATCCAATTTCATATAATTCGCCAAAATTTTTAGGGTTTAG
Organism: uncultured Acholeplasmataceae bacterium; assembly: GCA_963534175.1. Taxonomy (GTDB): domain Bacteria; phylum Bacillota_I; class Bacilli_A; order Acholeplasmatales; family Acholeplasmataceae; genus CALISC01. The sequence goes on along the minus strand of CAUSQP010000036.1, from coordinate 1,409 downwards.
AAATTCAGGAATGTTATTTGGTTTAGTAAGTACGTAATCACAAATACGTCTCCATGTTTCTTTAAGCCCAAAATTAGTTAAATCATATTTGTAGGCATCTAAATCATAATTTAAAAAAGAAGAAAAGTTTTTTTGTAAGATAGGAAAGTTATAAGATTTTGTTAAATTATTTTCGGCTAAAATGTTATTTTCATTTGTAAATAAGTATTCACTTTTCTGCTTATTTATTGTTTTCATTTAGCCTCGTTTTTTTAAAAAATATATGGTAGGCCCAGTAGGATTCGAACCCACGATGGCAGAGTCAGAGTCTGCAGCCTTAGCCACTTGGCGATGGGCCTAGATTTGCTATTAGTATATAGCAAATTATTTTTCTTGTAAAGAAGTTTTTATGGTTTGGTTTTATTTAACCGTTGGAACTGTTTAAAACTTTTAAAATTTTTTCTTCAGAAATTGCACCTTGTCTAAGCAAATTTACCTGGTCTTCCGTGATTTTGACAATTGTAGAAGGTAAATTACTAAAGTTACTCTCAACTGAATCAAAAACATAGTATTGAACTTTATCTAAAAAAGTCTTTTCAATTTCTAGTGGGTCTTTTAGTGGTTTTTCGCCAGAAATATTACAAGAAGTTATTCTAAGGGGGCCATTCTTTTCAATAATTTTAAGAGTTGTTTTGTGACTAGGCATCCGAACAGCCACAGTTTCACCAAGCAATCCAACATATTCGGGTTTAGTTTTTAAAACTAAAGTCAGTGCGCCTGGCCAAAAGGCATTGGCTAATTTAAGTTCTTTTTGGCTAAACAAAGCAAACTCAGTAGCCTGGCAAACTGAAGAAACCAAAACAGGGATTGCTTTTTCAAATGGTCTTTTTTTAATTTCAAAAAGACGCTTTAAAGTACTTTGTGCCTGCATTTTGCAACCAATTCCATAAACTGTATCGGTCGGCAAAACAATAATGTCTGTATCTTTTAAATAAATTTCGTTCATTTAATTTTCTCCAGAAATCAAGGCGAAGCGAACTAAATTTCGTTCGTCTAAATGAAAATCAACTTTGTAGCCTTTAGGCAGATTTTTTTGAATTAAGTCTTGGTGGGTAGGCGAAATTTCTAACAACAACTTACCGTCTTGATTTAAATAATTTGTAAACTCAGCAAGTATTTTTTGAATTATCGCAAACCCATTGTTTTCAGCGTATAGGGCGATTTTAGGTTCAAAGTAAACATTCATAGAAACATATTCACCATACTTTAAATAAGGAGGGTTCGCCACAATTAAATCAAATTTAGTCTGAATATTTTCAAATAAATCACTTTGAATTAAGTCGGCGTCTACACCTAAACTTGCCATATTTACTCTAGCTATTTTTAAGGCTTTTTTAGAAATATCTGTAAGCACTAATTTTACGGCTGGC
>CAUSQP010000035.1:0-5705 GCA_963534175.1 uncultured Acholeplasmataceae bacterium | reverse complement strand
CTGCGTCAACTGAAGTAAAATCAGATGAAAAACCAGCAAAACCTGTAAAAAAACAAGAAAAACCTACTCAAGTTAAAGAAACTAAAGTAGAAAAACCTGTAAAACCAGAAGTTAAAGTAGAAAAAGTAGCTGAAAAACCAGAAGTTAAACCTGCTCAAGTTGAAGAAAAACCAGAAGTTAAATCTGCTGCTAAAAAAACTACTGCTAAGAAAGCAGATGCTGCAAAAGTAGAAAAAGCAGAAGAAAAGGTTGAAGAAAAACCTGCTAAAAAAATAGTTGCCAAAAAAGCAACCAAAGCAGAAACTGAAGAAAAACCAGCAAAAGCAACTAAACCTGCTACTAAAAAAACTCAAACTAAAGTAGAAAAAGCAACTGCCGGCACTGGAACTAAAAAAGTTTCTAACGAAATTGAAGGTTCAACTTCAACTACACTATCTGTTTTTGAACTTGAAACCAAAACTCTAGCTGACTTAAAAAACCTAGCAAAAGCCCTTGGCCTAAAAGGTTATTCAGCGTTAAAAAAAGTTGATTTAATTCAACTGATTTTAAACCGATAATTTAAATTAACAAAAAAAGGGATTGCTAGTATTTGGTATATCCCTTTATTTTGAAATACAAGTAATTAAACAAATCAAATAACTGCAATTATTTAGGAGGATTTATTTATGGTAACTGCAAACGATGTTAAAATTTTAAGAGAAAAAACTGGCGCTGGGATGCTTGATTGCAAAAAAGCTCTTGAACAAACTAACGGCGATATTGAAAAAGCCGTAGACTTCTTAAGAGAAAAAGGTCTAGCCAAAGCGCAATCTAAACAAGGCAGAACTGCCGCAGACGGTCTTGCTCGCATCTTTATTGAAAAAGATTTAGCCTTAATTTTAGAGATCAACTCAGAAACTGACTTTGTTGCAAAAAACGAGCATTTTCTTGAGTTAATTGAAAAAGTTGGCTCAGTATTGATTAAAAACCCAGTGGATTCTGTAGAATCCGCTCTAGAAGTTAAAGCAGGCGCACAAACTATTTCTGAAATGCTACTTGCCCTTACTGCCAAAATTGGTGAAAAAATTACCCTTCGTCGCCTAACTTATCTAAAGGCTGGTGCTAACCAAACTTTTGGAACTTACTTACATCAAGGCGGAAAAATAGCGGCACTTACTTTAGTTGAAAACTCAACTTTTGAAATCGCAAAAGACGTGGCAATGCAAGCCGCTGCGATGAAACCGCAATACCTAGACCCTGCGCACGTTCCGGCAGAAGTATTGGAACGCGAAAAAACCGTACTTACTCAACAGGCTTTAAATGAAGGTACAAAACCTGAGTTTGTTGAAAGAAAAATTGAAGGGCGTATTCGTAAATTTTTTGAAGAAGTTTGTTTAACTGAACAAGCGTTTTTCAAAAATCCTTCAGAAAAAGTCACTCAATATCTTGCGCACACCAACTCAAAACTAATTGACTACATTTGCTTTAGAGTTGGCGAAGGTATTGAAAAGAAATGCCAAAGTTTCGCCGATGAAGTGGCTGAACAACTAAAAAAATAGTCACTAATTCGTTTTAATTTTTTTAACTAATAATGTATAAGTCTATTCTTTTAAAAATTAGCGGAGAAGCACTAAAAGACCCAAGTGGACATATTTTGTCGCCGAGCACTTTGACAGAAATTGCTAAAGAAATTAAGCAATGCGTTGATACAGGTATTTTTGTCTCTGTAGTTGTAGGAGCAGGAAACATTTGGCGTGGTGCTATTGCTGAAAAACTCGGCATGGCACGAGTTCAAGCAGACTACATGGGGATGCTTGGCACTGTAATTAACTCACTTGCTTTGCAAGAAGCCCTTGGCAAAGTTGGACAGGCCGCTGTGGTGCTTTCTCACCTTGAAGTTAAAAAAATCACTGAACCTTTTGTGCAAAGCAAAGCCCTTGAACACTTACGCGACAAAAAAGTCGTGATTTCAGCAGGTGGTACTGGACAACCTTTCTTTTCTACAGACACTGCTGCTGCTTTGGTTGCCTCTTCTCTTGGTGTAGACTGTATTTTAATGGCGAAAAACGGAGTTGATGGAGTGTACTCAGCTGATCCTAAACTAGATAAATCGGCTAAACTATTTAAAGAATTGACATATTCAGAAATTATTGAAAAAAACCTAAAAGTAGTAGATAAAACCGCCGCTGCGCTTTGTCTTGAAAACAAAATTTCAACACTTGTTTTTAATATGAGCAAAAAAGGCAATATTATTAAAGCAGCATGTGGTGAGAAAATCGGTACTTTAGTTAAATAAACAATAGGAGTTTAAAATGCAAGAACTTGATGAACTGCTTTTAGAAGCAGAAGATAAAATGCAAAAGACCATCGCTCATTTTGAGTCCGATCTAACTCAAATCAGAACAGGTCGTGCTAATCCCAAAATTTTAGACAAAGTACAAATCACTTACTACGGAGTACCTACTCCTTTGGCACAAGTTTCGCAAATTAACGTAATTGAAGGTACTCAACTTTTTGTCAAACCTTACGACAAGTCTTTACTTAAAGACTTAGAGCACGCTATTTTGGCAGAAAACTTAGATATGCCTGTCAACTCAGATGGAGTTGGTGTTAGAATAATTTTCCCGAAACTAACAGAAGACCGTCGCAAGGCTTTGGCAAAAGATGTGGAAAAAGCCAAAGAAAACGCTAAAGTTTTTGTAAGAAATGCAAGACGCGACTTAAACGACCAAATTAAAAAAGCCAAATATCCTGAAGACTTGGAAAAAGAAGGGCTAGACGAGGCACAAAAATTAACCGATAAATACACCGCTAAAATTGATGAAATTGCGCAAAGCAAAACCAAGGAAGTGATGTCTATATGAAAAAAACTACTAAACGCCCGCAAACTAGACGCACCCGCGTCCGTGCTCTTTCTTTAATCTCAATAATTTTAATTTTATTTCCGTTCACCGGCATTCTTTCACTTGAACGCTTGATTTACGCGAAAAACAAAGTTCCCGGAATTATTCGTTTTGTTTTGGGCTTATTTTTTGTCTTTGGTTTTATTCTTTGGATTGTTGATATCGTACTTTTAATTTTAGGTAGATACACGCGAGAGGCCTTTATTTAATGCAACTGACTAACACCGCTAAGTTTTTAATTTTGTGTCCTTTTACCAATATTTTGGGAATTGACCGTTTTTACTTAAAAGAACACAAATCAGGGTTAATTAAACTAGGTTTATTTTACGTTGGCCTGCTTTATTATTTACTTGATTTAGTTAAGTATATTCAAAAAAAATATTCAGCTAATTTAAACGATTACTTTTCCCAAGACCTAAAGCCAGGCAACTTATTTTTAGTGTTATGCCCGCTTACTTCTTTACTTGGAATTGACCGCTTTGTCTACGGATACAAAACAGCCGGCGCTATTCGCATGCTTTCTGGACTGCTTTTAGTAGGATACGTTTTTCACTTAACTGACTTAGTTTTACTATTTTCCGGTAAATATAACGCAGACGAGTTATTTTAAGCAACAAAATGCCAAATATTTTAAAAAGAGCCATCACTGGCTTTTTTATTTTAGCCCTATACCTACCGCTTTTAATTTTTAGCCAAGCGTTTATTGGCTTTTTTTTGCTGAATATATTGCTTAGCCAAATTGCTGTATTTGAACTAAGTCGGGTTTTTCGCCTAAACCAAAACAAAGCAAAAAATGTAGTACTGCATGTTTTAGTCTTAATTTTGTCGTTTATAACGACAGGTATTTACTTACTTAAAAATCATTTACCTATTGGAACACTTACAGACCTTACTTTAAGTATTTATTTACTTACCTTAGTTTTGACTTTAGTTTTCGCCAACATAGTTGTATTTTTACTTTACTTTAAACAAAAAACTGAGTTAATTCAAGCCCACTTTTTAGTTAACTTTCTTGCCCTTTCTTTTGGTGGGATGGTTTTTCTGCGCAGTCATCATTTGCTTTTTGCTTTATTTCCACTAAGCACAACAATTTTGACCGATACTTTCGCGTATCTTGGCGGGATAACTTTAGGTAGACACAAAATGACTAAAATTTCGCCCAAAAAATCATGGGAAGGTTTTTTTATTGGAACAATTTTTGCAGCAGCCGCAACTACTGCCATTTATTTTCTTTTACTTAAATACTACTACCCTGAGTTTTCTTTCTTTAATTTAAGCGTTAAGTCTCATCCCGGCTACTTTGTTTTGCTTTTCTTAATTGCTTTTGTATTTGGAGTAATTGCCCAAGGTGGCGACTTGATTTTCTCTGCTTTTAAACGCAAAGCCGAAATTAAAGACTACTCACAAATTCTGCCTGGACACGGTGGGGTTTTGGACCGCATGGATGCTTTGTCTGTCACTACTTTTTTGTCGTACTTAGTACTTCTGCTTTTTGTAGTAATGCAAATTTATTTTTTAAACTAAAAAAATGCAGTCAAAAAAACCTATTTTGCTGCTTGGCGCCCTTGGCTCGGTTGGCCAAAAAGCCTTAAAAATTCTTTTAACTGAAGAAACTCCTTATAAATTAGTGGCAATTTCTCTTTCTAAGGACAACGAAAAAAACCAAGCATATTTTAAAGAATATGGGAACAAGGTTAAAACTTGTATTTTGCAAAACAGACGTTTTTTAAAAGAATACAGACGAGATTTTCCTGAAGTTAACTTTATCGTTGGCAAAAGAAATATCCGCAAACTAATATATTTAAAACAAGTTAAGGCAGTTTTCAACTCTGTATCTCAGTCTTTTGGCTTAATTTATTCATACTGGGCTTTAATGGCCAGAAAAACTTTAATTTTAGCAAACAAAGAGAGTCTAGTAATGGCAGGTTTTATTTTAACTAGTCTTGCTAAATCAAAACAAACCACTATAATTCCTGTAGACTCAGAGCACAACGCACTTTTTTGTTTAAAAAAATATTTCGGTAAATTAGACACAATCGGGATTACCGCAAGCGGTGGTGCTTTTTTTAATCAAACCAGAACAGAACTCACAAATATTGACGCCAAGACAGCATTAGTTCACCCAACTTGGCAAATGGGTCCAAAAATCACTATAGATTCACAAACCATGGTCAACAAAACCTTTGAAATAATTGAGGCTATGTATTTGTTTGGCTTTCCTTTAAATAAAATTCAAGTCCTTCGCCAAAGTGAATCTAAAATTCACGCGTTTTGTTCAGTAAAGCAGCAAAACTATTATTTCTATTCAAAAAACGATATGTATTTTCCGATTAAAAACGCTTTGCTTTGGCCAGGTGAGTTTAAATACTATGAAATCTCAAAGCATATTAGCTGCGCAGTTGAAAAAATCCCGGAAAATCGTTTTCTTATCTACGATGCCTTGCCAAAATTTTTTGACAAAGAGTTTTTTGGAACTACTTTTTCAGTTCTTGACGACATTGCTATTGCTAAATTTCTAAAAGGCACACTTTCTTTTAAAGAGATTGATGAGTTTATTTTAAAAAACATAGACTTAAAAGATTTTAAAAAGACTTTTAATATCAAAAATATCCTTAAATTAAGCAAAAAAATTCAGAAAAAATTTCTGAACTAAATTATTTTTTAAAAAAATTTTTTAGTGTTGCTTTTTTTTGACAAAAAAATTCAAAAGTGGTAAACTTTATAAGGTTGTTTGAAATAAACAGCTCTTTGAAAACTAAATAAGACAAATACACCAATTCTTTTACAAGAATAAAACTAATTAGAGTCAATTAAACTCTATCA
>CAUSQP010000034.1:0-5790 GCA_963534175.1 uncultured Acholeplasmataceae bacterium | reverse complement strand
ATTCACGAAGCAATTTTAAAAAAAGTGCCAGAACTAGATTTAGTGTTTGGTACGCACAACATTTATAGACTACCTGAATACATCAAAACTGCAGTGCTTTCCAAAGAACGAGTAGTTGAAGTTTATTCAATTCAAGGCGAGATTGTGGAAAACTTACCACAAACCCATAGGTTTTCACACAAAGCGTTTGTCAACATAATGTATGGATGTGATGAGTTTTGCACGTTTTGTATAGTTCCCTATACTAGAGGTAAAGAACGTAGCCGAGAACCAAATGAAATAGTTGCAGAAATTAAGGACTTAAAAGAACGCGGTTTTATGGAAGTTACTTTACTTGGTCAAAACGTCAACTCTTACGGCCGTGATTTTAAAGACCGCGACTATACATTCGGCAACCTACTTTTTGATATTGCTAAAACTGAAATCCCGCGAATTCGCTTTATGACTTCCTATCCTCGCGACATTGACGAGATATGCATTAAAGCACTAACCGAAATCCCACAAGTAATGCCTTATCTGCATTTGCCTGTGCAGTCTGGTTCAAACTCAGTTTTAAGGCGAATGAACAGACATTACACTAAAGAACTTTATTTAGAAAAAATAAACGCAATCAAATCGCTCCGTCCAGACTTTACCGTGACAACTGATATCATTGTGGCGTTTCCTGGCGAGACTGAAACTGACTTTCAAGGCACTCTTGACTTAGTTAAAGCAGTTGAATATGATGGTGCATTTACCTTTATATTTTCGCCCCGTGAAGGCACGCCAGCGGCTAAATTCAAAGACGGCACTCCGCTTGAAGTTAAAAAAGAAAGACTAGCCAGACTAAATAAACTTACTTCTTTTTATGCAAAGCAATCTAGTTTAAGATATGTTGGCAAAGTTCTAGATGTCCTGGTAGATGGCTTTTCTCGTTCAAACAGTGAAGTTTTAGCGGGATATAGCGCCGAAAACAAGTTAGTTAATTTCCTTGGCAGTAGCGATAAAATCGGCAAAATTGTGAAAGTAAAAATTACTAAAGCCAACTCTTATCACTTGTTTGGTGAAGAAGTTAAGTAGATCACTAATTCAATAGTCAATTTGCTCTATTAAGCGTTTTTCCAGTGTTTTTTTGAGAAAAGTGGGTTTATGCTTGTTTTTATTTGATAAAGCAATATAATATTAGTGTTAGCAATTAACGCGAGAGGTCAATATGCCCCAAATTAGATTATCAGACACAATTACTCTAAAAAACAAAGAGTATCCAGTTAGCGAACTTACTCAAAGTTTAGCAAAACTTGAACCTAAAAAAATCATTGAATTTTTGGCTAGCCAAAACATTTCAGGGATTGCTAGAGTTAGACGCATTCGTCTACTTAAAGATGTGCTTTTCCCTTATGTTGTTAAAACCAGACAAAAGTTGCAGTCTTTGGCATCTGAGTTAAACTACCGTCTTTCTTGGTTTAGACTTTACTCAGAATATGAACTGGAAAACTTACTGATTTACTTTAACTCAAAAGTTTTAAACCGCCAATATTTAGATGAACTTTGGTGCTTGTTTTTAAACGTCATGAAAGAAAATAATGTACAAGATGCAGACATTTTGAAGTTAGTTAAACAAGCAGAAAAATCAACCTATGAACCTTGGAAAGCGATTCACGAGTACAACAAAGGCCTGTGGCCACTGTTTAAAGACCCAGAAAATGTACTAGACGGTTTGACTCCAGATGAGTTTAGACCAGTGCTTTTCAACTCATCAACTGTTAAAGAAATTCGTGAACTTGGCAAAAAATACGACGTTAACGTGCCAATTCGCCTAAGAAAAAAACAGTTTATTGAAAACATCATTCAAGAACTTAAAAAAAGAAATGAGTTTGACTTAGAAGTTGAGAAACAAATTGAGGCTAAAAACGTAATTCAACTAGAGCGTTTTTGTATTGACCGCAAAATCCCGATTTCATCAGAACTGAAAAAAGAAGAAATTATTGAATACATTCTTTCCCACGCTGCTCAAACTAAAGGTTCTTACTTTGTACCAGAAGATCACCTTGGCTATGACTTAACATTAGAAGAAGTTGCTAAGAACCAAGTTGAAACTGATACTCCTGAGTTAACCACAAAACAATTTGACGCTGGAGATATTCAATTTAAAGAGTATGTTCCAGTTAACTTTGATGAAGTAGATGTAGACAACAGTGAACTTTCTATCACTAATTTTGATGAAGAGCCAGCAATTAGCGAAGTAATTGAAGAAGAAAACGTTGCTGAACCTACTGTAGACGTTATCACTGAATTTAAAGATACCGTAAATAGCGAACCTGAAATGGAAATTTCTGAAGTTACAGAAACTCAAGAATTTGACGATAAGTTTGCCAAAGAACCTACAGACACTCAAGATATTACTGAAGTTAATCAACCTACTGAAACTATTGAGACTACTGAAGTTATTGAACCTGCAAAAACTCAAGAAATTACTGAAGTTATTCAACCTTCAGAAACTCAAGAATTTGACGATAAGTTAATGCAAGAACCTACAAGCACTGAAAAAAATACTGAAGTTAATCAACCTACTGAAACTGTTGAGACTACTGAAGTTCTTGAGCCTATTGCTGCCGAAATTAAACCTGAACCTGTAGTAATTGAAGAAGATTCAAACTTAGATAATTTAACTGAAAAAACCACTGAACCTATAATGCCTGAAGAAGTTGAAGTTAAATCGCATGTTGAAGACAATGAAAAAGATTCTGCTTAATTATTTGAACCTATGATTGTAAATAAATCAACCGACAATATAAAAGAAAATAAAGAAAAAGACACTTCGTATTCAGATAAACAAATTTCTGAAACTCACTCAACTACTGAAAACCAAACTCAAAATATTACTAGAAATATTACAACTAACTACATCACTAACTCAAAAACTACGAGAAACGGCGAATACCAAATTGACGGAGGAAATATGATTTGCGGTTGTCAATGCGGCAAAACTAAATATAGCGACCACGGCTTTAACAACATGGTAATCAACGGTGGTTTCTTTGACTCTGGTAAAAAAGTTAAAGATGCTGATGAAAAAGAGGCCCACAAAGTATTTTCACTAAGCGATAAAAATTCAAAAAAACCACGCGCAATTGAAAACTCAGCAGTGTTGCCACAAGGCTACTATATACAAGCGCCAGTTTATGAAGACAACGGCTGGTTCCACCGTCTGCTTGCTTTCCTTGTATTCCTTGGTCTGCTAATCGCCACAGTTTCTTTCATCTTACTTTATTTTGACGTTTTAAAGCTGTAGTAATTTAGTTAAAAAACTTTGCTTAGTTAAAAGAACTGCTTACCTTAAAGCAGTTCTTTTTTTAAATAAACGCGCGAAAGGAAAAATATTTGAAAAAAGTTATAGTAATTCAAGGAGTAACTGCTAGTGGGAAAACTGACCTCGCTGTTTACTTGGCAAAAAAATTTAACTTAAAAATAGTTAACTCAGACTCAACCCAAGTCTACAAAGGCTTTGACATTGGCACTGCCAAGATTACTGATGCTGAAATGCAAGGAGTTCAGCATTTTTTGCTTTCTTTTAAAGACTACTCACCAACCTCTAAATACTCGGTATATGAGTTTCAAAAACAAGTGCGTACTTTGATTGAAAAAGAAAAAAAACCACTTATCTTAGTTGGAGGTTCTGGGTATTATTTAAAAGCCGCGCTTTGCTCACTAAACTTTTCTAGTTACTTAGATGCGGATGATAAAAATATTGACTATCAAGACAAAGTTAATTATTTAAAAGAAAATAAAGTTTTAATTGACTTTCAAAATAAACGCAAAGTTGAGCAGTATTTTAAATCAAAATCAACTGAAACTAACTTTCAAAATAGCCGCCCGCTTTTTGATTTACTTACTATTGAAACCGAACTTCCAAGAGAACTGCAAGAACAAGTTTTTAAGACGAGAATTGAAAGTCAATTTCAAAGCGGATTTTTAAAAGAGGCCAGAAAACTTTATTTAAGTGGTATCAAGGATTGCGAAATTTTGGGCTACCGTGAACTTAACTTGTATTTCCAAGGTCTAGAAACTCTTTCTCAAACTAAGCAAAAAATTTTAAAACACACGCTAGACCTTGCAAAAAAACAAAAAACTTGGTTTAAAAATCAAACAAATCCAGATTTAGTTTTAAATTGTTTTGACCAAGAAAAAGAACAAAAAGCCGCAAAATTAGTCAAGGAATTTTTGGCAAAATGACAAAAATTATTTTCGGCCCAACTCTAGCCGGTAAAACCACATTACATCAGTTAGTTTTAAAAAAAACCGCATTCTCTTCTTTTGATTTAGATGAAGAAATTGAAAAAACCGTCTCTATGTCATGTTGTTTATTTATTTTAAAGTTTGGTGAAGAAAAGTTTAGATCGCTTGAGCAAAAAGTTTTAAATACTTTGATTTCAAAAAAACCAGACTTTATATTTTTAGGTGGTGGTTTTATTTCTAATTACTCTAATCTAGTGTATTTAAAAACCTTGCCCAAAAATGACTACACTTTGATTTATTTGAAGTTAAGTTACAAAGAGTTTATAAAAAGACAAAAAAATATTTCAAGTCAAAGTACGCGTCCACTTTTAAATAAAGACAAAACCTTTTATTTGAAACGAACTTTAGTTGGAAAAAAACTAAAATGCAGGACTGTTGATGTTTTTAATCAAAGTCCTGAAACTATTTTAAAGAAAATTATTGAACTTTAAAAATAAAGGAGTCGCTAAATGGAAAAAATTTTAATTTTAAACGGTCCAAATTTAAATATGCTGGGTTTTCGCGATAGCGTAAATTACGGTGATTTCACTTTAAAAACCCTTAATCAAGAAATTAAAAAAAGATATAAACAATATTTTAAATTGTATTTCTTTCAATCAAGCTCAGAAAGTAAAATTATAGATATTCTACATAAGTCCTTAGTTAAGTTTAACTATGTTGTTTTTAATCCAGGAGCCTTTACTCACTACTCACTTGCTATTCGTGATGCCGCTGAAATTATTCAAAACAAACTAATTACTGTGCATCTTTCAGATATTTCTAAAAGAGAAGACTTTAGAAAAACAGATCTTTTCAAAAGTCTTGCACTTGCTCAATTTCAAGGCAAAAAAATGCAGTCATATTTTGATGCACTTGACTATATTTTAAAAATCAGTAAAACAAAAAATAATATTTAATTTGAATAATTCCAGCAAAGTTTATAATCTTAGTAAACACACCAAATACTAATTTAAACAGTTAAATTATTTTGTTAAGCGGTTAAATTGTTTAAAATAAATTTAATTTTGAAAATCTTTAAAGTCTCATTAACTTTTTTAGGAGAGTGCGCTTGTCGAAAAAGCACACTTGAACTAATATAAAATAACACTTTTTGAAAAAATTTCGTTTTTAAATAGTTTGGTGTTAACCCTTAAAAAGTTTATAGAGCCTTTTAGTACACAGTATTATGCAACCTATACCAATCAAACACACAATAAAAGCAAGACATAAACAATTAAAGGTTGATAAAAAAACCAATAATGCTAAAATATTTGTAGGAAAAGTAGGGAGAAAAAATATGAATGATATATTTATGGATACAGCAAAAGTCATGTCTAAAGGGCAAGTAACTATTCCAAAAAGAATTAGAGAAGTTTTGAATTTAAAAAACGGAGACTACATTACTTTTGTAGTTAATAAAGATAAAGTAGAAATTCAAAATTCTAATGTCTTTATTGAAAAAAAATATTAAAAAATAAAGGATAAAGGAGAAATATGACAATAGCCGAGATAAAGAAATTAATCCAAAATGGTGAA
>CAUSQP010000033.1:0-6124 GCA_963534175.1 uncultured Acholeplasmataceae bacterium | reverse complement strand
AAGGATTTTAGCAATACTCTCACCAGCACCTAGCCTGTAGCCACAGGTAAAATTACGAGATTTTTTTGAAAGCGCGGTTAGCATTAAATCACCAATTCCAGGTAGACCGTAAGCGGTTTCTTTCTTGCCGCCATAAGCCTCAATTAGCTGAGCGATTTCAAAAAAACCACGGGTCAAAATACCTGCTCTGACATTTTCACCCATTTGCCTACCATCCATAATTCCAGAAACTATGGCAAGTGCGTTTTTGCCAATTCCAGCAACTTCACAGCCAATTACGTCCTTAGTGCGGTAAGTTATCACATATCTACTTTTTTCAATTAACTTCTGCACAGTTTTGGCAAATTCTAAGTTAATTGAAGCTGCTGTTAAAAAAGTAATTTTTTTAAGGATTAACTCCTCTGCATAAGAAGGTCCAATAAGTGCTGCATAATCTTTTAATAAAGCGTTTTTAATGGATTGTTTGACAATCTCACAAACCGGAAGCAAACTGTCTTCTTCAAGACCTTTTGAAGTATTGATGAAAGAAACTGGGCGAACTAAATAAGCACTAAGTTCTAAAAGCACTCTACGAATAAACTTAGTAGGTAGTGAAATTACGATAATTTCACTAAATAGAGCACTTTCTTTTAAAGAATCAGTTGCTTTAATGTTTGCCGAGATAGGTGCTTTAAAAATCGGGTGTTTATGCTGATTGATTTCAGCTCTGTAAGTTTGGTTAATTTCGTAGACTAAAACTTCGTGTCCACTGTCTGCAAAAACTTGGGCAAGAGTTGTGCCCCAGGCACCACCGCCTAAAACAGTTATTTTCATGAATTTATGCATCTCCTTTTTTGCGGACTTCAAATTTAAGCGGAACTCCGCTGAAGTCAAAGTATTTTCTGAATTCATTAGAAAGGTGGCGGATATAGGAAAAATGCACATATTGCGGGTTATTTACAAACAGCAGAAAGATAGTTGGAAAAGTTTTGATTTGAGTGCAGTAATTAAATTTAGCCTGGCCGTTGTTAAACTGCTTAGCCGGGTTTTTAAAAGTGATATCTGCCAAAATATTGTTAAGGGTAGAAGTTGGAATTTCTCTTTGTGCGTTTTGATAAATTTGTTCAATTTTCGGAAATATAGTGTGCACTTTTTTATTTTCTAAACATGAAACAAAAACTATTTCTGCGTATTCAAGGAAATTAAAACGAGTGAAAAACTCACGTTTAAACTCGTTTTTAGTTTTAGTTTTTTCAACTAAATCCCATTTATTGACCACCACCAAACATGCCTTGTAGTCTTCTTTTAACAGACCTGCTACATGTTCATCTTGGCTTTCAATTTGAGCAGCGTCAATTACCAAAACTGCAATTTGTGCATCGCTAAGCGCCGACATAGCACGTAAAACCGAGTAGCGTTCATTGTTTTGAACGACTTTAGATGGCCTTCTGATTCCAGCGGTATCCACAAAAACATACTCTTTTTCGTTAAAACGGTAGTGCACATCAACCGCATCGTGAGTTGCACCCGCGATTTCAGATTCTATTAGTCTTTTATGCCCGACTATTTTGTTAATCAAAGAAGACTTGCCAACATTGGGTTTACCAATTATACAAATTTTAACCGCGTCGGTTTCATCGTTTTTTGTGGCTTTTTGGTTAAAAGTGTTAATTTTGTCAAGCAAATCACCTGTGCCAATTCCGTGTTGGGCACTGACTGGATAAAGTTCCGAGCAGCCAAGTGAGTAAAACTCATAAGTATCTAAAAGCATATTGGCGTTATCCACCATATTGACTACTACCAAAGTTGGTTTTTTGTATTTTCGCAAAAGTTGCCCGATTTTTGTATCGTCTTTAGTTAAACCATTTTTAGAGTAAACAAAAAATAAGACCAAGTCAGCCTATAAAACAGCGACTTCCACTTGGTTTTTAATTTCATCTTCAAAAGAAAGGTTGGTAAACTCAAGACCACCTGTGTCAATTAAAGTAATTTGTTTACCTTGCCAGACTAAATGACCGTATAGGCGGTCACGAGTAGAACCCGCTGCTTTGTCTTCAACTGCTTTTTTCTCGCCAATTAGTCTGTTAAAAAGCGTAGACTTGCCAACATTGGGTCTGCCAACTATGGCAACTTTAAAACTCATTTAAATTATCCTATTTACCTAAAAGATCGCCGATTGTAAATACTTGACCTTCGGCTTCCTTGTTAGCCTCTTCAACTAATTTTTTAGTCTCTAAATCTGAGTTAATTTTGTTTAATTTAGCAATAGATAAATTAAGTTCCCATTTAAGAGTATTTAGATAAGTGACAATTGCTTTAACTTTTTCGCCAACTTGAAAGTATTCATCTTGACTTTGACCTGTTTTTAGTCCAGTTTCATTAAAGGAAATAAAGCCAGTGACTTCACCCATTTCAACAATTAGCCCACCGTTAAAAGGTTTAATTTCTTTAACGATTACCTCAACTGTATCGCCTGCCTTAGTTTTCACGCGAGACCAAGGATT
This sequence comes from uncultured Acholeplasmataceae bacterium, assembly GCA_963534175.1. Classification (GTDB taxonomy): domain Bacteria; phylum Bacillota_I; class Bacilli_A; order Acholeplasmatales; family Acholeplasmataceae; genus CALISC01. Next base: position 3,641 of record CAUSQP010000033.1, on the reverse strand, counting down.
GTCTAAAAGTACTTTCTTAGAAAGTGAAATTCGTTCGTTTTTTTGGTCAATTTTAATAATTTTTAACTCAATTTCAGAACCTATTGGGTGATAAGCCTCAAAATTATCATTTGGATTGTGTGAGTATTCAGAGTTATGCAAAAGCCCTGAAACACCTGGTGCTAGTTCAACAATTAAGCCAAACTGGATACCTTTAGTGATTTTGCCCTTCACGGTTGTGCCAACTTCGTTGGCAGCAATATAAGTCTGAAAAGGTGTGGCAAATGTTGCTTTGTAAGAAAGGTCTAATTTACCTTTTTCTTTAGAAATTACTTTTAAAGTAACTTTTTGGCCTTCTTTTAGAATTTCTGAAACTTCTTTGATTGGCAAGTGGGAAACTTGTGAGATTCTAACTAAACCAACTAAATCCGCACTAATTTTTGCCAAAGCAGATAAGGGATTGACTTTAATAATTTCGGCTTCAACTAAATCACCGATTTGAAGTGAGTTAAACTGATCTTGTCTCCTAATTTCGCGGTTTTTTTGCTCTTGCGCGCGTTTGTTTTCAGCAATCTCGCGGCGACCGCAAACTACTTTTCTTTCCTCTTCTTCGTCTACTATGTCAATGATTTCAACCTCTATAGTATCGCCTACTTTTACTGAGTTTACAATGTCAAAGCCGATTTGTGAACGTGGCACAAATACTTCTTGACTTCTAAAGTTGGCAAGTAGACCCTTTGGCATAACTTTTGTAACTTCTACTTCCAAAATTGACTTAGCCGATTGCATAGCCTTTAGGTCAGCAAAATCTTGTTCTGCAAAAAGCGGCAGACAAGAAAGAAAAATTATTCCGTGCTCTGCATCTCTTTTGGTAATTACTGCCTTGATTTCTTGTCCTTTTTTTAAGACTTTGGCGATATACTCAACACTTTTGTCCTGAGTAATGTTGTCAAGATAAATTTTGCCTTCAGTAAAATCGCCATAAGCGATTAAGGCAGATTTTTCATTTGAGTTAATTTTAAAAACTGTGCCAACCACAGTTTGACCGACTCTAAAGTCTGTAATTGAATCTAAAATATTATTTTCCATTTTGTAATTTCTCCTTATATAAACTCTCAATTTTTTTAGCAACTTCGCCGATAGTTAAAGCAGATGTATCTAAAAATACAGCGTCAGCGGCTTGTTTAAGTGGTGCGATTTCGCGGTTTGCATCTTTAAAGTCACGGGCTTTCAGATCGGCTTTAATTTCGCTTAGTGGTGTGTTGATGTTTTTTGCAATGTTTTCTTGAAACCTACGCTCGGCTCTTGTGTCAACAGATGCGGTCAGGTAAATTTTTAAGTTAGCGTCAGGCATTACAACTGTTCCAATATCGCGACCATCCATTACGACGTTTTGGCTTAAAAATGTCTCTCTTAAAGTTTTTAGCACAAACTCGCGAACTGAGTTAAACGAAGACACTAAAGAGACGTTTTTATCAATCTCGGGAGTATGAGTTGCTTTAGTTAAATCACGACCATTGGCAAATATTGAGTTATTTTGAAAACTTAAAGTCAAATCATTTAAGAAAGTGTATTCGTTTTCATTGGATAAGTTGATTTTATACTCTAGCGCTAAAACCGTAATTGCTCTAAACATTTGACCTGAGTCTACGTGAGTAAAGCCTAGATTTTTGGCCAAAATTTTGGCGATAGTCGACTTGCCGCTGGCAGATGGACCATCTATTGCGATTTTAAAACCCATTTAAACTCCTTTTTTTACTTAGTTTTGCTAAATTAAAGTGCGGATAGTTTTTTGACTTCCGCTTTTTTTAGCGGACGAACAGTTCCACGAGCTAAGCCTTCTACTGTTAAGAAAGCAAATCTTGCACGGTGTAGTTTCAAAACTTCAAAACCTTGGGATTTAAAGATATTTTTAACTTCGTGATTTTTTCCTTCATGAATTGTGATAGAAACTAAAGATTGCCCTGCGTTTTTATTGGTAGAAATAATTTCGGCGCTATCTGGTTTCGCTAAATAGTTTTCATCAATTTTAATACCTTTTAGTAATTTAGATAAGTGATTGATATTATAAATTCCTTTAAGCGAGGCTAAATACTGTTTTTTAACTTCGTTTTTAGGGTGAGTTAACTTATTGGTAAGTTCACCGTCGTTAGTTAAAATCAAAGCACCAGTTGTATCCCAGTCTAGTCTGCCAACTGGCCATAGGTATGCATCCCGATATTCAGGTGGTAAATCAGTTAGCACTGTTTTACGTTTTTTTTCATCAATTCTTGTTGAAACTGTCTTGACATCTTTGTTTAAAAGCAGGTAAATCAGTTCAGTGTTTTTTAAAATGACTTCTCCGTTTACAGAAACTTCGTCTTTAGGACCGACTTTAATTCCTTGCTCAGAGACAACTATACCGTTTACTTTAACTTTTTTTTGCTCAATTAATTCCTCAGCCTTGCGTCTTGAGCAGTAACCACTTTGCTGAATGCGTTTAGCTAAGCGAATTTCTGTTTCCATTTTTAAACAGTTTTAAATTATTTTTCGCGAGAAACGTATGTGCCGTCTGAACTAGAAACCACAATACGGTCGCCCACATTGATAAACAGTGGAACTTTAACAAGCAGCCCGGTTTGGACAATTGCGTCTTTTGAAGCAGTAGTTTTAGTATCACCTTTTACACCAGGTTCAGTTTCGGTAACTTCTAGCGTGATTTTTTCAGGTAAGATAATACCCAAAATTTCTGCATTGTATTTAATAATTTGAATTTCTAGACCCTCATATAGGTATTTTTGTTCATATTCAAGAAAATCACGAGAAATTTGGTGTTGTTCGTAAGTTTCTGAGTCTAAAAATACAAGATAAGAGCCATCTTCATATGAGTAAATTGCGTTAATTTTTTCAATTTGGGCTTTTTCAATTTTTTCATCTGGATTGAAACGAAAATCAGTAATGGCACCAGTTCTTAAATTTTTTAGTTTAGCGTTAACCATCGCTTGACCTTTACCTGGTTTGTGGTGTTGAAACCAAAGAACTTGAAAAAGTCCGTTATTGTACTGAATTGTCATCCCATTTTTGATATCTGTTGCAGTCATATTTTTTCACCTCTAACGCCAACATTATACCAAATTAGCCCGTAGTTTGCTTATTTTTGGTGGTAAAAACCACATTTTGAGTTAAAATTATTAGGTTAATTTTGAGCAGTTTTGCTCAAAAATACAAACAAAATTTTAAAATATTTGGTATTTATATTAGGTTAATATATAATAAACGGGTATCAAATGTTTCTGCAAAAACATAATTTTTTAATTGAGGAGCATAATTTATGGCATTAAAAGAAAAAAATGTTGAAAAAAAATCTCGCTTATTGCAAGTTTTAAAGACTGAATATCGTTGGGAGAACTTGTTTTTAGGAATTGTTGCTATTTTTGGTAGTGCAGTTTCTTTAATGATTATTACTAAAACTATCACTATTTCTTCATCTATCCCAGTTTTAGGTTCAGGCTCAAATGGTACTATTTTTGCAAGTGTTTTACTTGCTTTATGTATTCTTTGTATCTTTTTAGTAGCCTTTCCTTATTTCTTTGCTGCTGTTCCTGAATTTAGAAAAATTTCTTGGTCTCACGGTTCTAAATATTTTGACTACGCTGTTCGTACTTTTATCTTTATGTTCATTT
>CAUSQP010000032.1:0-6125 GCA_963534175.1 uncultured Acholeplasmataceae bacterium | reverse complement strand
GCCGCAATAAAAATATAGGTATTGGAAAACACCCCTAAATTAACTAAAAATTGCATGTTTCTCCCTATTTAGAATTTGTTTGTGAAAATCACAAAAAATTCCATCATAAACAATTGCTTTTTCAACATAAATAACTCGGTCTTTACACTCAAGTACATCAATGCCAGAAAGATCATGTGTAATTATTAAAACCGTTGTACCAGATTGCGAAAGTTTATATAAATACTGGTAAAACTCGTGTCTAAATTTTGGGTCACGTGCAGAGGCTGGCTCGTCTAAAATTAGTAAATCAGGTTCATCTACAATACTTCTTAAAAAAAGTACCCGCTGAAGTTGACCGCCTGAAAGTTCTGATATCAACTTATTTTTTAAGTTTAGTATATTCATTTCAGTAAGTAGTTTATCTATTCTTATTTTTTGGGTTTTTTTGGCAAATAAATATTGTTTTTCAAATCCAGAGTAAATAATTTCAAAAACGGACGCAGGAAAATTTGATTTAAAACGCAAAATTTGCGGCATGTAGCCAATTTTTTTGGCATCGTTAACTACTTTGCCACTATTTGGCTTCAATGATTTTGAAACTAGTTTCACAAGTGTTGTTTTACCACCACCGTTTGGTCCCAAAATATACATAAAATCGCCTTTGTTAATCTTTAAATTAAGATTTTCAAAGACTGCTGTATCTTCGTATTTAAAAGAAACTGACTTAAACTCAATCATCTTTATTTGCCTAGTAATGCTAATTTCAAGTTAGCAATATTTTCACTAATCTTTGTTTGGAAAGGTATTTTTTTTGTATACTCGTCCTTTGTGACTGCGTGAAAAGTATGAAAAGTCTTAAAGGAAACGTTTCGGATGTTTAGTTCTTGGCAACTTGACTTTAGCTTTTCAAGAACCTGTTCTTTCCCAATTTCTTGAACAAACACAGTTAACGTTTTTGCTTTGTTTTTTGTTCCTTTTTTAATCAGTTCAACAAACTCATTAATTGCTTTTATTGTGTCTTCACTGCGGTCTTGAATAGTTGTATCAATTGGTGTATAACCTTTTAATAAGCCCATTTCAATCATAAACGCACCGATTGAGTCATGCCCGCAAAAAAGAATTTTTTCATCATTTAAACCAGTGCTAAAATTTGCTTTTATAAACTCTTTAAAGTCAGCACTTATTTCATTTATTTTTTTAACTAACGCTATTTTATTTTCATGAATTTTTGTTTTGTATTCAAGGAATTTTTCAGTCAGTTTATCTGCAATTTTTTCAATGATTAAATTAGTGTATTTTAAACTAGACCAGTAGTGAGACGCTGCGTGTCGGCGGATATTTTTTTCTTCTACACTTAAGTTATTTTGATTGTCAAAAAAACTGTCTTCAGTTACATTTAAGGCTTTTTCTAAGTTTAAAGCATCTTGGCTGCCACGTGCTTTTTTAATTTGCACGTCAACACTGTCGGAAAAATAAATCAAAAGGTCACTTTGAACGATTTTGCTTTTGTCTTTCAAAGTTAATTCTGAGTTGTGAATATTTAGGTAAGGAGCACGTGCAGTACTTGCAGTAATTTTGGTGTTTTTAGTCAATTGCTCTACGATTGAATAGGTTAAATATGAACTAGTTACCACATTAACCTTATTATTTTGACAAGCAAAAAACGTTAAAACTACAAAAGATGAAACAAGCAAACTAAAAATTTTTCTCATATTTTTTCCTCTTAAATAATTTTAACTTAACTAATTTGCAATTGCAAACTATTCGCATTTTAAATAAGTGAGTTTATTTAATATTATATATAGGGCTAAATGCTATAATTGATGTATTAGGAGACTGAAATATGGAAACTTTGAAAGACAATTTTTATTTACACGTAAACAAACAATTATTAGAAGAAACCGAAATCCCGGCAGATAAACCAAGTGTTGGGACTTTTTCAAAAATTCATGACCAAAACGAAGAAATTCTTTTGAAACTTTTTGCAGATTGGTCTGAAGGCAAAAATATTCCTGAAGATAAACTAATTCATGAAGCAATTAAATACCACAAATTAGTGACAGATTTTGAATACAGAAATCAAATGGGTGCAAAACCTATTTTGCCGTTAATTCAAAAAATACAAGCACTAAACTCAATTGAGGAGTTGGCAACTGCTTATCCTGACCTTGAATTAAGCAGTATTCCTTTACCAGTTGCTATTGGAATTTCTCAAAGTTTTGCTGACCCAACTAAACACATTTTAGCGCTTGATCACGCCAGCACGATTATGCCAGATCGTGAGTATTACGAAAAAGACTTAGATAAACTAGAAAAAAACTTAGCAGTATTTGCAGAATCCGCAAAAACTATTTTATTAAACGCAGGACTTGAAAAAACTTTAGTTGATAAATACGTCAAAGAAACTCTTGAGTTTGATAAGTTTTTAGCGCCGTATACTTCTTCTCGTTTAGAAGACGCAGAATACGACAAAAAATTCAATCCAACCCCGCTAACCGAAGTTGACGCTAAATCTAAATATTTAAAATTTAGTCAAATCTTTAAAACTCTAACTAAAGTAGATGCAGATATTGTCAATATCGCCTATCCTCGTTTTTTTGAAAACATTAACACTGTATTTAGCCCAGAAAACTTTGAAATTATTAAGTCTTGGATGATTGTAAAAACTGCACTTAGCAATGCACGCTACTTATCTGAAGAACTGGCAGACGTTGCAACTGCGCTTAGACGCAAACTAGTTGGCCAAAAACAACCACAGCCTAGAGCCAAAAAAGCACTTTACACAACTCTTGCTTTTTTTGATGAACCGGTTGGAATTTATTTTGGCAAGAAATATTTCGGTGAACAAGGCAAAGCAGATGTACTTGAAATGATTAGACGCTTTATTGCGGTTTACACTGACCGTCTTTCTAAAAACACTTGGTTAAGTAAAGAAACTCGGGAAAAAGCAATTTTAAAATTGTCAAAAATCAAGCCTTTTGTCGGATATCCTGACGAAATTCCGCCTTACTATCAAGACTTTAAAGTTAAAACTCAAAAAGAAGGCGAAACTTTGCTTTCGGCAACCATCGCTCTAAAGCGAATACTTTCGGCTTACGAATACGCACAATACAAAGAACCAGTTAGCACCAAGTACTGGGGAATGGCGGGATACGAAGTAAATGCTTACTTCCATCCACTTTTTAACCAAATTGTATTTCCAGCAGGTATCTTACAGCCACCTTTTTACTCAAAAGAAAACTCAAATTCAGCAAATTACGGTGGAATTGGCACAGTAATTGCCCACGAAATCTCGCACGCTTTTGATAACAATGGAGCGAAGTTTGACGAAAACGGTAGACTAAACAATTGGTGGACCGAAAGCGATTTGGCTGCTTTTGATGAAAAGAAAAAACAAATGATTGCTTTGTTTGATGGACATGAAAACTCACTTGGCGTTAAATGCAACGGTACTTTAACGGTTTCAGAAAACATCGCGGACTGCGGCGGACTTAGTTGCGCACTTACTGCTTTAAAAATGGACAAAGAAGTTGACCTTGATTCTTTCTTTAAAGCCTGGGCTACTAACTGGTTTAATAAAGCCAGAGTTGAGTATTACCAAACGCTTGCCAATGTTGATGTGCATGCAACTGGTGAACTTAGAGCAAACCGTCAACTTGCTAATTTAGATGAGTTTATCAAGTACTACAACATAAAAGAAGGAGACGGCATGTATACAAAACCAGAGGAGCGTGTCAAAATATGGTAAAACAAGTTAAATTTCTATTAGTTGGTTTTCTAACCTTAATCTCTGCCTTAACTCTAACTGCTTGTAGTCTATACAGAGTTTCTGTAATTAAAGACATTAAAGCAGAGTCTGCTTTCTTTTCCTTTAAGTTAAATCGCTACCGCGACCGCCAAGCATTTTTAACGCAAGGAGCGGATGCTAACGTTCAAATTCAGGTAAACGAACTTAAAGCAGGCTATGGTCGCGATGAACTTGGCGTTGCAATTCCAAAAGAAACCGCTGACTTAAAGGCAACGTTCAAGCCTTACTATGAGTTTTCTTTTGAAAAAGACGCAAGTAAAGGAAAAGTTTCTTTAAACTTTGAAATCCGTAACTTAAAACCAGAAAAAAGTTATACAGCGCTTGTTTACTTTACTTACGACAACCAAAAAGTTTACCTACTTAGAAACTGGCGTGTTACTAAAAAACATCCTCTTGAAGGAATGACCTTTAAAACTATTAAGTTATCAGAACTAAAAACCTACTCAATTTATTCATATGAGGACCTTTTGAAAATTAAAGCAGATAAACAAGAAGGTAACTTTAAACTAATGCAAGACCTAGACTTAAAAGGTCGTGAACTTCCTGCTTTATTTGGCAAAAACCGCGCGTTTGACTTTGACGGAAATAACAAAACTATTCGCAACTTTAAGTTCACTGTGCAAAAAGACGAAAGCCTGCTTAAAGGTTCTGACTACTCAAAAAGGTCACCTAGAGACACCAACCTTTTTAACAACCAAGGCAGTTCTATTTTTGGCAATTTAGCCAGATATGCGCGAGTTCACCATCTAAACTTTGAAAATGTTGAAATTAAAATTAAAGAAAAACAACTGACAACTGCCGAAAACGTCGGAATTTCTTTAATCGCTTTCCATGTTTCGCCAGGCGCGAAAATTGACCACATCAGTTTTAAAAATATCAGTTTTTCCGATAAATTCAAACGTTCTTCTTCAATTTTAAGAAGTTTTAACGTATCTTTAGTTGCTTTTAAATCAGAAGGAACCCTTAGCCACATTAAGGCTGAAAACATTAACATTGAGTTAAATGTAGACATTACTGCGGTTTACGACTTTTTTCCAAAACTTTCGGTTTCTACACTGGCTTACCAAATTGGAGTGAACGCCAAGGTTTCTGATATCTCTTTGAAAAACGCCAAATACACAATTAACTCAACTTATTTTGCGCGTGGCGACGTTTCTCCTTCAAATGACTACAATTTCTATGTTGACGGTCTTGCGCATTCTATTGCACAAACTGACCAAGCAATTGAAAACGTTGACCTTGATTTTGTTGGCAAAATCAACATAAACTCAAATAATGTTCCAGTTCCTGAAAACCAAGACTATGTTTTTTATACTGGTAACGCCGGCGAAGAGCAAGTTCATTTATATAAAATCAATAAAAACTACACTGTGGAAAGACTACGTAAAAACACTTATCACGTCAAAGATCCAAATGCTCGCTACGTGATGGCTTTCAAAAACTACTCAGAGAAAGAAAAAGTTCAACTAGATAACTTTTGGTTAAACTCACAACTACAAACCCTTGCTTCACTTAACTTAGTTGAACCTGGCAAATTAGAAACAAAGGATTTATTTGATTTACCTGCTGGTGAGAAGTCTAGAGAAATTACTGGTATTTATCAAAAAAGTTACGCTAAATTCCTTGTTTTAAATAAAGCCGACAAAGGACACATTGCTTTTGATATTTCAAAAGAACAAGGATTTGACAAAACTAAAGGTGTGCGTCTATATAAAAATAACTCAATGTTTGAACTCGCAAAAGACAACACAACTAAACCAATTTCTGAAGACTCAAGATACTACTTATTTAAATACGGCGATAAAGTTAAATTAACTTTAAAGAAAAACCGTTTTAACACTCACATCGTTGGGTTTAGAACAATTGAAATGAAAGGCGACACTCAACTTTATTCAGCAGACACCTACCACTTAATTAAACCAACTGACCAAGGTGAGCAAACAGTTGAGTTAACTATGTTAAAAGACCAGTCAATTCAAACTCTTAGTGTCAATAACGTCAACCACTCTTTGGCCGGAATTTCCGCAGACTCTTCGCCAATCAATCAATTTAACAACGTCAAAGTTAAAGGTAAACTAATTTACAACGGAAATGGTTTAGTGCCAAATATTTACCAAACTACAATCGCAGAAAGTTTGAACCGCTCAGGCTACAGCCAAAGCGGAGTTACTTCTGAGATGCAAGTTGAGAAAACCGTTAAAAAATTAGTAAAAGACATTAACGGAAACGAATACACTATTACGCAAAAATAAAGTTTTAAACTTTTTTAAAAAGAGGCCCTTTGATAGGTACCCCGTTTCCTGGACATAGGAAAGGGGTACTTTTTTATATGAAA
>CAUSQP010000031.1:0-6151 GCA_963534175.1 uncultured Acholeplasmataceae bacterium | reverse complement strand
ATTCATTTTTCTTAGACCCAGAAAAAGTTAACGACACTGAAGACACAAAAATGACAATACTTTGCACCGGTTCACAAGGCGAGCCGATGGCTGTACTTGCTCGCATAGCCAGTGGACAGCACAAAAAAATCGTAGCAAGGGCAGGTGATACCGTGATATTTTCATCATCTCCAATTCCTGGCAACTTTCAGTCTGTCAATAACTTAATCAATCAATTTAACAAAATTGGTGTTAACGTAATTGCCCATGGTCCACTTTATGAAACTCACGCATCTGGACACGCTGAGCAAAACGGACTTAAACTAATGATCAATTTATGCCGTCCTAAATACTTAATGCCAATTCACGGAGAACACAGAATGCAGGTAATTCACTGTGGACTAGGCGAGGAGATTGGAATGCCAAAAGACCACACTTTTGCTTTAGACAATGGTGATGTTCTTGAGTTTACCAAAGAAGGCACCAAAGTACTGAAAGGCAAAGTGGACGCAACTCCGCTTTTAATTGAAGGTAATACAGCCGCTCTTTTTTCAGATGAGTTAATCGCTGAACGCAAATCAATCTCTGCTGATGGTATTTTTGTGTTGTTTGTTCCCCTAAATAAAGAAAATAAATTAAACGGTGATGTTTTAACCGCTACTCGTGGTTTTATGTCTGTTTTTGAAAACGAAAAAATTATTAAAGAAGTTGCCCAAAAAGTAACTGATCATATCAACACTTTTGGTGCTGGCAATCAAGAAACTCTGACTAAAGCGATTGTTGAAATCACTCAAGAAATCATTCAAAACGCCTTTGCTCGTGTTCCACGTGTTTTTGTTGAGTATTTAGTTGCAGACTAAATACACAAAAATACTTATTTTAAATGACTAAACAAGTAAATAAATTTTTTAAATCACCTAAATTCAAGGTGACTGTAGAGTTTTTTACCAAATCCTACGCTCGCATGTTTTTGCTTATCTATTTAGTGTTTTCACTAATCGGTGCTTTGGTTTTAAAAATGCCGCTGGCTGCCAAAACCCCGCTTAAGTTTGTAGACACACTTTTGCTTTCTGTGTCTGCGATGTCTACAACCGGACTTAGTTCAATAAACTTCGCAGACCTAACCCTGTTTGGCCAAGTTATCTTGATTTTAATCATGGAATTCGGTGGTATGGGTATTTACATGCTGTTTGCTTTGTTTTTAACGAATTCTTGTAGCAAAATCGGAGTTGAACAAAGACAGTTTCTTGCAAACGAGCAAAATCTACCTTCACTTAGAGGAGTAATTCGCATCACTAAAAAAGTTTTTTACACTTTAATGTTAATTCAGTTAATCGGTGTAATTTTTTGTACTTCTTACATTTATTTTATGATGCCTGAGTTTAAAGACATAACTTTTACCAAAGCCTTGTTTTACGGTGTGTTTTTATCAGTTTCTCTGTTTATGAACGCAGGATTTGTGCCGTTGCCAATTGACTTTCCTACTTTGCTTGCCAATGGCCACTCAGCATTTTTTATAGGTTGTGCTTTTTTAATCTTTTTAGGGGGACTTGGCTACATACCTTTAATTTCTCTGGCTGACTACATTAAAGCGAAAGTTAAAAAAACCGAGTTCAGATTTTCAAAAATTGCCAAAATTCTGTTTTTTGCGCACGTTCTACTTTGGATTTTTGGCTTTATTGTTTTAACCTCACTTGAATTTAACTCACCTGCTCTTTCAAAACTAACCGGACCCCAAAAATTAACTGCTACTTTTTTTACATCAATTTCAGCTCGTTCCGCTGGATTTAGTGTAATCCCACAACCTTATCTAGCCAGAGAAGGCAGCATTATTGTAATGATTATTTTAATGTTTATCGGGGCTTCTCCAAACTCAGCCGGAGGTGGTGTTAGAACTACCACGGTTGTTTTGATAATCGCGGCTATTTTTAGCCACGCTCGCTCTGAGTCTCAAACTAAGTTAGGCAAAAAACTGGCATTTAAAGAAGAGACTGTCAAAAAAGCCTTTATTGTTGCAACAACAGTGGCCTTAGCCTTGATTTTGTGTATCTTTATTGTTTCTGTTGCTGAACAAAACTATTTTGAAAACCAAATGCAAATCGCGAAAGCAGCCGCACTTAGAGGAGAGAACATGCACACCCCAATTCCTTTTAGTTTAAAAGACATCGTTTTTGAGTTTGTCTCGGCTTTTGGTTTAGTTGGCTATTCGCGTGGACTTACTTCTGGGACAAAACTTGCGCTTACCAAATGGGCAATTATTTTGATGATGTTTTTTGGACGTGTTGGTCCAATTACCTTCTTGCGTGCATTTTCTTTCAGACAAAAACTCACACAAACTTACAAAATTAGCGAAATTGATTTAATTATTAGTTAAAATTAAAGTGTAGGTATCAATATGGGAATTTTTTCAAAACTGCTTGCAAAATTTAAGAAAAATCAACCACAAGAGTTTGCTTTTAAAAGTCAAACAAGATCAGTTGCCGCTCTTGAAGACGTATTTTTGTCACTAAACAGATTAACTTTTTCTGAGTTTATTGAACAACTTGAAGAGATTTTAATTACTGCTGACTTCGGGGTAAATACTACTCTTCGTATTTTGAAAAACTTCGCTAAAACTACAACTGCCAAAAACTTTCAAAATGTAGAACTTACTAAAACTAATTTACTTGAAGCAATTTACGAAATATACGAAAATAATTCAAATAACCTTGCATCTGGCTTGCAAGTTGTACGCCCCCTTTCTGTCTACGCTTTTGTTGGGGTTAACGGATCTGGTAAAACCACTACCATTGCTAAACTAGCCGCTAAATTAAAAGAAAAAGGCGAAAAAGTACTTTTGGTTGCCGCAGACACCTTTAGAGCAGGTGCAGTTGATCAGTTAGTAGAATGGGGACAAAAACTGGAAATTGATGTATTTAATAACCCCAACACCAAAGACGCGGGCTCAGTTTGTTTTGATGGTCTTGACAAAGCAATTCAAGAAAACTACACTTTTTGTTTGATTGACACAGCAGGACGCCTGCAAAACAAGCAAAACTTAATGGCCGAACTTGCCAAAATTAAAAAAATTATTGTCAAAAAAATCGGCAAAGAACTAACTGAAACTGTGTTGGTAGTAGATGCTAATTTAGGTCAAAATAGTTTTGAACAAGCAAAAGTTTTTAAAGAAGTTACAGATATTTCTGCGCTTGCTTTAACTAAAATGGATGGAACTGCTAAAGGCGGAATAATTTTTAGAATTAAGGATGAACTTGGAATTCCAACTAAGTTAATTGGAGTTGGCGAAAAACCTACAGACCTTTTAGACTTTGAAATTGAGCGCTACATGATGGCAGTTTTTGGAGAACTTTTTGATGAACCTACTAATTAGTAAAGAAAATTTAATTACTCTTTACCTAACATACTCTGCGCTACTTACCGAAACTCAGGCTAAATATTTTCACGCACATTACTTTTTAGACTATTCACTTGCAGAAATCGCTGAAAACGAATGCGTTTCTAAGAATGCTGTTTTTCTTTCACTTAAACAAACTGAGCGAAAGTTAATTGACTTTGAAACTAAGTTGAATTTAGTTAAAAAAACTGAAAACTTACATAAAAAAATTAAGGAAGTAGCAGAGAAATACCAAATCCCGTTAAAAGAGTTTGGAGATATTGAAGGAGTTTAGTTATGTCGTTAGCAGATAAAATCCAGATGGCCCTTAGAAAAGTTACGGGAACCGCCAAACTTTTCGAGGGCGATATTGAAAAAATGATGAAAGAAATTAGACTTTCTTTACTGGAAGCCGATGTTTCTTACGCTGTTGTCAAAAAATTAAGTACACAAATTAAAGAAAAAGCCTTAGGACAAAAAATTTTAAAAGGCTTAAACCCAGGTGAACAAGTTGTCAAAGTTGTCAAAGATGAACTCACTGAAATCATGGGTGCAAATCCGCGCCTACTTGAGTTTCCAAACAATCCAACTATCATTATGCTAGCAGGTCTACAAGGTTCTGGTAAGACCACAACTTGCGCGAAAATTGCTAATCTTGTTAAGTCAAAAGAAGGCAAAAACCCACTTTTAGTAGCGTGCGATATTTACCGCCCTGCTGCTATTGAACAACTGAAAACTTTGGGCGAATCTTTTGGTATAAAAGTCTTTGAAAAAGGCTTAACTAACCCATTTAAGACAATTGAAGAAGCACTTATTTTTGCAAAAGAAAACTTACATGATGTCGTAATTATTGACACCGCTGGGCGTCTACAAATTGACGATGTTTTAATGCAAGAACTTAAAAATATTCAAAGCAACTTTAAAATTAACGAAACTCTTTTGACAGTCGATGCTATGGCTGGACAAGAGGCGGCTAATGTTGCCAAAACTTTTATGGAAAACATTTTTGTCCAAGGTGTTGTTTTAACCAAAATTGATGGAGACTCAAGAGGTGGTGCTGTTCTTTCTGTAAAAGCAGAGTCAGGCGTTCCTATTATGTTTCAAACTTTTGGTGAAAAAGTTACAGATATTGAAGTTTTTCACCCCGCCAGAATTGCCAACAGAATTCTTGGGATGGGTGATCTTTTAACTTTAATTGAAAAAGCCGAAGAGAGTTTTGAAGAAAAAGAGTCTAAAAAACTAATCGATAAAATCAAAAACAACACTTTTGACTACAATGATTTATTAAAACAATTTAAATCAATGAAAAAAATGGGGTCAATTGCAAAAATTTTTTCCTTTATTCCAGGTCTTTCTCAAATCAAAAAAGCACTTAGTGAAATTGACGATCAAACTTTTTATAAATACGAACACATCATTCAGTCAATGACTAAAGCAGAGCGCAAAGACCCTGAGTTAATTGTCTACTCAGATACTCGCCGCATGCGAATTGCCAAAGGTTGTGGGCTTCCTAGCCGTGAAGTTCGCAAACTAGAGCAAGCATTTACCAAACAAAAAGAAATGATGAGACAAATTTTTGCAAATAACTTAGACCTTGATTTAAATCAAGAACCACAAGAAGATCAACTGACTAAAATGTTTGCAGAACTTCAAGAAAAACTACTTAATAACCAAGGACAAACTCAGGTCAAAAAAGGCAAAGGCAAAAATAAACAAAGAAGGTGGTTTTAGTTAAAATGGCTAAACTTATTCTAGTAGATGGCAATTCACTAATTTTTAGAGCATACCACGCAACGGCTTACACAGGCGAAATTCTAAGGACTTCAAAAGGAGTTCCAACCAACGCCTTGCTTGCCTTTATTCATATGTTTAAAAAAATTTTGGAACAAAACCCTACTCACATAGCTGTGACTTTTGACTTAAAAGAACCTACTTTTAGACACAAAGTTTACACAGAATACAAAGCAGGCCGTAAGGCCAGTGACCCTGAACTTTTTGTGCAGTTTGACTCAATTAAACGCTACTTAAAATTACAAGGTGTCGCTTGTCTGGAGAAGTCTGGTTATGAGTCTGATGACTTAATTGGCTCAATTGCAAAAAACTCCCCAGAAATTACTGAAACCATCATTTACTCATCTGACCGCGATCTGCTACAACTGGTTGACTTTAAAACAACAGTTTGCTTAATTAAAAAAGGAATGGGCGAAATAGTTAACTACACCCCGGAAACTATATTGGCTGAGTTTGGCTTAAAGCCACTTCAACTAATTGACTTAAAAGCCTTGCAAGGCGATACTTCTGATAATATTAAAGGAGTTTCTGGAATTGGTAAGGTATCCGCTCTTAAGTTAATTCAAACTTATGGCTCGATTGATAATCTATACCTGCATATTGATGAGTTAAAAGGCGCACAAAAAACTAAATTAGAATTAGGTAAAGCAGACGCTGAACTTTCTTATTTTCTTGGTAAAATTTACACAGATAAACTTTTTGAAGTAAGTGAAACTTTAAAGAAACCTGCGGACGCCACAGGTCTGGAGGAGTTTTACCGCGAATTTGAATTAAATCAACTTTATAAAGAAAAAACCTTAAACAGCGGTCTAAAATCTGTAAACACTAGTTTTTGCTACTCAGAAAATTCAAACGAAATCAATGAATTTCTGCAAACTGGCGCTACTATGTTTGTTGAGTACACAGAACACGAAGACATCGTTCACTTTGCTTTATTTAAAGAAAACAAGTACTTATTTTTAACTAAGGAAACTGCTTTTGCATGTCCAGCTTTTCTTGCATTTTTGC
>CAUSQP010000030.1:0-6509 GCA_963534175.1 uncultured Acholeplasmataceae bacterium | reverse complement strand
TAAAAATATCCAAAAGTTTGAACGTTATATTGTTGAACCAAGAGACCTTTTAATTGCGATATATTTAAAGGGAAATCAAAAATAAAATAAACATAAAAAACAAAAACTTTTTAGGTTACTATATTGCATTAGATAAATCACAACATTTCTCAGATTTTTAGTGTTTTTTAAAAAAAATTAACATTTTAGTTGAAATATATATATATATATTAAACTTATTATGTTAACAAGGAGATAAAAATGAAAAAAACATTAAAAATCTTTTCTTTATTTATACTATTATTTTTTAGTTTTGGTCTGTATTCATGCAAAGACGAAAATAAGCCAACCCCAAATCCAGATCAAAACACACCAGCACCACAACCTGAGCCAAAGCCTACACCAAAAGTTGTTGAGTATAGTGTAAAATTCTTTGACGGAAATACACTATTGGCTGAACAAAAAGTAAAAAAAGGCGAAACAATTGTTACTTTACCACAAAACCCGGCGAAAACTGGCCACACTTTCGCTGGTTGGTATTCAAACTCTGCGTTCACTCAAGAGTTAGACAGCAGCCAAAAAATCACTAGCGATACCAATGTTTACGCTAAGTTTGTGCCAATTAAGTATACAGTTACTTTCCATGATGATGTAAATTTAATTACTACTAAACAAGTTGAATACAACAAAACTGCAGAATTGCCAAAAGCCCCTGAAAAAGATGGTTATAACTTTGTTGGTTGGTTTAAAGACAGTGCTTTGACTATGCCTTTTGACCCTACTACTAAAATCACTACTGACACTAAAGTTTATGCAAAATACTTAAATAACCTAGACTACTTTATGCAGGCTCGTGCAAACACAGTTGAAGGTGACACTTTTAAATATACCTACAAATTAGCGTTTGAAAATGTATTTGAAAACAAGATTAGAAATATACCGCTACCCGGTGCTTTCTACAACGGTACAGTTTACTACAACAAAATCAACCCACTTTCTTATTTGAGAGACGAAATTACTAGCGGCGCTTTAATTAAAGACCACCATAACTACCATTTTATTAAAGATGGCAATCTACATAAAGTAACTTTTAAACACAACAAGAAAACTAACGCAGACACCGATCCTAAAGAAGAAATTAAAAATAACTACAAAGACGCCTATGAATATTCACTTTACGCCAAAGCCTTGTTTAAATATGCAAAAGACAAGTTTGCAAAAGTTGCCAAAACAGGCTCAGTTTTTGAACTCACTTTTACAGAAAAGCAAATTGATTTAATTAAAGAATTTTTAATTTCTAAAGGTCAAAACAAAATCGCTGATAAACTAAAAACTGAAAACATTCGTTCAATTAAAGTAGAAGCACAAATTGACCCTGCTACTAACAAGATAACTAAGTTCAGCTATAAATTTGAGTTTCAACAAGAATACGAACAAAAGATTATTGGCAAAACTGTTAAAGGTACACTTGTATCTAAATTAACTTACGAACTTACTTTTGACAATCAATTCAATGGACAAATTCCTGTAGATAGTCAAATTAAAAACTTTGTTAAATAAGTAAATAAAATAATTTAATTATCCGGAAACTAAATTAGTTTTCGGATTTTTTATTGGCAATCTCTGAAAAAATTGCAATAAACACTCTGAAAAAATTGTAATAAACAGTCTGAAAAAATTGCAATGGAACAAAAGATTACTTTTAGACTTTGAGACTTTTTGCTTTTCTTTGAGTCTTCAGCAACTCATGATTTAAGATTATATGCTGCTTTACTAGACGCAGAAGTTTACTACTACCGCGATTCAAGTGGTCTTGAAGTTGACTTGATATTAGAACTTCCAGACGGACGTTGGGCCGGAATTGAAGTTAAATTAGGTGAAAACGAACTAGATAAGGCTAGCGTTAATTTATTTAAACTAGCCAAGATCGCCGAGACTAAACCTGAGTTTTTAATGGTAGTTACTAATGGACAAATGGCTTACCAGAGGCCAGACGGTATCTATGTAGTGCCGCTTGGCTGTTTGAGAGACTAGATTGATAAAAAAAGGTGTTTTTTTAAAAAAACACCTTTTTTGGTTTGATTTAAGCAAAAATAGTTTGTTTAGTTTGATTAAAGTAGTTGTGTTGGATTTCAAAAATTGTAGACATAAAATGTTGTACTTGACTACTAATTTTTTTGTTCATTAAAGAAATATTGGCAAGTTTCATGTAGTGTCTAAAAATGATTTCGGTAAATTGAGGAAAGTCTATAAAAGGGTTGCGATTACCTTGAATGCGCTGAATTCTTTCATTACGGTTTTGTTCAAAGACAGTAACTGGGTCTTTAGTGTGGAATTTAATAAAGTGTCTAACATCACCAATTTTTGCATCTGCTTTGGTTCCACCGTTTTTACCATAGGCGTTTTTACCTGGTTTTTCGGTAGTAACCTTTAGCCAATCGTAACGAACTAACATATATGCAATGATTCGCGAAACATCACCGATATGAGCATCACCTGGATAAAACCAAGTAGCGTTACCATCACCTGTACCTGAACCGTCTTTGTAATACGAGTTATTACGTTTGCTATTTAGAGTTTTAGTCAATACACGCAAATTGTGCAAATCAGAATCAATTCCACGGCTACTTTCCCCAGCGTGTTCTTGAGTTGCCATATAACTGTTCGGCCAAACGTGTTCACGGTTCCAAGGTTCACCACCTTTACCCCAGCTGGTTTGATATTCTATACTATCGTAAATTGACCACGCTTTTCCATTATCTAATTCATCAATTTTACCAAGTTTTTTTGCGTATGCATAATTAACTGTCTTAGTGTGTTTACCTACAGTTAACTGTCTTAATTGCTCTAATAGTTTAGCAGGGTTGTCGTCAGCGAAGTTAATTCCACTGTAGTATTTTTTGGCGTTTTCAGAAAGAGTAGCCGTGTTTGCTAATCTATATCCGTCGTGTTTTGCTGGTGATGAGTTAATTTTTTCATATTCTACTTTTAAAGTAATTTTTTTATTGACAGTAATTTCAAAAGTGTTGTCATATTTAATTAACGAAGTTTTGTTTTGTCCGTTAATCAAAAGAGCCTTTACTTTATGTTCAGGTTTAGCGTTTATTAAAAACTTAAGAACAGTTCCTTTGCTTGCTTTGCCAGACTCTAATTTTCCACCTTTTAAAGTAAGTTCATCTTCGCTGTATTCAACGTCAAACATTTGAATTGCTTCATATTCAACTGAAATAGTTGTTTTTTTAGCAATTTTTATCTTAAATTTGCTGTTATTGACAGTGCTAGTTTTATCAAGACCATTTATTGTTAATTTTTTTAAGGCTTTTCCTGCTTTTTGAATAATTTCAAATTCAAGTACGCTGTCTTTTTTTGCTTTGTTTTCAGCGCTAATTTGGCCACTGACTAAATTAAGATCTGCTTTGTTGTATTCAACTTCAAATTCAGTTTCAGTAGGGTTAGGGTCTGGACTTGGGTTTGGCCCAGGATTTGGCCCCGGGTTCGGTCCTGGCTGTGGGTTTTCGTTGTCTTTGTCTTTAAACTCAACTTTTACCACGGTATCTTCTTTGATAGTTAAACCGATTCTGTTGTCAATTAAACTATCTAGATAATCAACATCGTTTACTTCAAATAAAGCAACTTCTTTGTTTTCAGGAACTGTAACTTCTAATTCTAAATAAGTATTTTCCCTAATTTGCTCTAAATTGATGCCAGGAGTTATAACTTTGACGCTCTCAGGAAGAGTAATTTTATAAAAATCACCTTGTTTTGGCAGAACCTTGAAAAGCAGTTCATAACTAAACTCAATTCTGTTGTCAAAAGTGATTTTGGCAACTATTTTAATTATTTTTTCTTTGCCGTCCTCAGGTTGAGCGACATTCACACGGCTACCTACAATTTGAAAATACTTGCTGTCTGCTTTGTCTTTAAGTCTGTAGATTACAGAAATGTCTTTGCCGCTGTACATACCTGATTTTAAGATTTCGTTTTCAATAGTAAACGGCTTGGTGATTTTAGATGTAGATTTATCGGGATTTGTAAAAGTATAAGTCGTTTTTTCAATCAACTCATCTTTTAAATTTTCAATATCAATATGACAAGCATACAGAGTAAGTGCAGAAGTTAGTGATAATATTAAAATAAAAAGTTTTTTAAAAATACTCATTTTGAACCTCTTTTGTTCATTTAATATTATATCAAGCAATAGAGTAAACACATTTTGAAAAGATAGTAAAGTAGCAGATTTAATAGTGCTATACTTTATGTGTTAGTTACTGTTTTAGTAAGAAAAAGAAAGCAGGTTTGTATGAAAAGTGGTTTATTTTGTGATTTGTATGCTTTAACTATGGCAAATTCCTATTTTTTAGCAAGTAAACACGAAGAAATTGTTTATTTTGATGTATTTTTTAGAAGTATCCCTGAAAACGGCGGGTACGCTGTTTTTGCAGGATTAGAAACCACTCTTAAGTTTTTAAAAGAAGTTCGTTTTACTAAAAGTGAAATCAACTATTTAAAAAAATTAGGTATTTTTGCGCCTGAATTTTTACGATACTTAGAGCAGTTTCGCTTCAAAGGCGAAGTATACTCCTTTAAAGAAGGAAGTTTAATTTTCGCCAAAGAACCAATTTTAACAATTAAAGGCACACTGCTTGAATGTCAGTTGATAGAGGCTTTTGTTTTAAACTCAGTTAATTTTGAAACTTTAATTGCAACCAAGGCAGCAAGAATTGTGTTGGCTAGTAAAGGTAAGGCTGTTTTTGAGTTTGGAACTAGACGAGCGCATTCAGAAAGTGCTGCAACTAAAGGCGCAAGGTGCGCATATTTAGCAGGGGCTTCTGCGACTTCAAATGTACTTGCTGGCAAAAACTTTAAAATTCCGGTAGTAGGCACGATGGCGCACTCTTATGTGCAGGCTTTTGAAGATGAATACACCGCATTTTTGACTTGGACAAAACACAACCCACAAAATATCAGTTTACTTCTAGACACTTACTCAACTCTGCAGTCTGGACTGAAAAACGCGATTAAATTGCAAAAAGAAGTTTTAGATAAACTGAATTTAAAAGTGAGTTCGGTTAGAATAGACAGCGGAGATATTGCTTATCTTTCTAAAACTATCCGTAAAGAACTAGATAACGCTGGAATGGGGTTTACTAAAATTTGCGCAACAAACTCGCTAGATGAATACATCATCACCGATTTACTTGCCAATCAGGGTGCCGAAGTTGACCTGTTTGGAGTTGGAGAAAGACTAATCACGGCTAGCCGACAACCCGTGCTTGGTGCTGTTTTTAAACTAGCGGCGTGTGTTGAAAACAACCAGACAATTCCTAAAATCAAGGTTTCGGGGACTTCTGAAAAAACAACGCTACCTGGTGTAAAAGAAGTTTTCAGAATATACAAATCCGGTAAAGCAATTGGCGATTTAATTGCTTTAAAAGGTGAAAATCAAGCAGATTTAAAAGAAGTTTACACATTTTCAGAACAGCATAGCACACACGTCATTGACGAAGCCGAACTAAGACCAGTTCGTTTACTTGTTTTTAAAGCAGGTGAAATCTTATTTAAAGATAGTTTAGTTAAAGCAAGAAAAAGACTGCAAAGCCAACTTAAAGAAGTATGGTCGGAAGTTTTAAGGCTAAGTAACCCACACCCTTTTTATATAGATATCTCTAAAAAACTCAAAGAACTACAAACTAATTTAATTTCAAAATTAGGTGGACAAAGTGCTTAACATAGTTTTATATGAACCCTTAATTCCTGAAAACGTTGGCAACATCATGAGAAGTTGTGTTTCTCTAAATGCGCATTTGCACATCATTGAGCCAGTTGGTTTTAATTTAGATGACGCGAGAATGAAGAGAGCTGCTTTGGATTATCGTCAATTTAGTCAAATTACTTACTATCTTAATTTTAATAATTTTATGGAACGCAATCGTCCTAAGCAAATTTACTTTCTTTCGCGCTACGCAAAACAGTGCTACTCAGACATTCAGTTTTCTAAAAGCAAACCAGTTTACTTGATGTTCGGAAAAGAAACTACCGGGATAGATAAAGCAATTTTAAAAGCAAATTTAGGCAAATGTTTCAGAATTCCGATGAGCAAAAACGTGCGTTCGCTGAATTTAGCGAATACTGTGGCAATAGTTGGTTACTTTTGGGCAGAAAAACTAAATTTTCCAGAAATGGAAAAATTAGAGCCAAAATGCTTTAAAGGTAGTGATTTTTTAGAAAAATAAAAGTTGAAAATAACCCCCTTACCATAAGGTAAAGGGGTTATTATTTTTTAAAGTTAGTGTTTTAATCTAGATTAAGCAGGGACTACAACTACAGTAACAGAACTTATGTAAAGTGGTTTGTCTGCAGTAATTGTAATCATTTCAACAGCATCAGCGAATGTAAATGTTTTAGTAATGTCTGTGTTTTGTGCATCTCCTTGGATTTGATTACCGTTTACATTACCAAATCCAGGGGATTTATTTGCACTACCGAAAACTACAGTAACAGACTTAACTTTGTAGCCAGAAAAAGTAAGT
>CAUSQP010000029.1:0-6902 GCA_963534175.1 uncultured Acholeplasmataceae bacterium | reverse complement strand
AGTATTTTTTCGTGTTGATTGTCAATTTTTGAAAAAGCTGAAAATTCTCTTTCGTGTGCTTTTTCGTCAATTACGCTATACGCAACTTGAATATAGTAAGTTTTTCCGTATTTAGTTGCTAAAAAATCTATTTCTTTGTCGTCGTTGATAAATACTTTTAAAGTGTAGTCGCGGTAAAGTAATTCATTGAAAACTATATTTTCTAAATTATGGTCAAAATCATAAATGTTATTTTCCACATTTATTGAATTTAGTGCTACATCTGCGTTATAGGTTTTCACTAAAAAAACCAAATCTGCTTTAGTTTTAGTTGAATACTGTTTGATTGTTTCAATTGCATAAGCAGACTTTAAAACCTCAACAAAACGAGTAATTGTACTTAAGGCTAGATGCGGGAAATCAGGTTTCATATATTTGTAAATTGACCTGGCAGAAAAAATTCTTGAATTGTTTTTAAAAATAAAATTTGCAACGCTGATAAACTCAATTTCATTTTTGATTTTATATCTACTAATAATATCATTGATAACTATAGTATTTTTTAAGTCAGTAAGATAAGCAATTGTATCTGTTTTCGAAAGGTATTTTAATCTACCCGGAAACCCACCCCAAATTAAATAATTGTTGATGTCTATATCAACATTGTTTTCTTTTGCAAACTGGTAAATTTCTTTGTAGACAAAAGGTCTAACTTGAAAAGAAACAAACCTGCCGCTTAACTCAGTTAAAAACTCGCTAGCAAGTAACTTTGAGTTAGAACCTGTAATAAAGACTGAACAATTGTGTATTCTTAAGTGCTTAACTGCGAGTTGCCAATTAGGTAGTTCTTGAATTTCGTCAAAAAAGCAATAGCATTTACCTGCTTTTCTTTTTTGTTCAACAAAATCAATCAGGTTTTTGGTAGTTTTGATCTTCAGTCTCCAATTATAATCTTCAAAGTTAATATAAATAATATTGTCAGTAATCTCGGAGATTTCTTTAATTATTGACTGCAATATTACAGATTTGCCTGAACGTCTAATTCCTACAATTACTTTAATCAAATCTGAATGATAAAAACCTCTGATTTTTTCTAAATATTTTTCTCTGATTACCATACATAATTTTCCTTTCGAATTAAGTATATCTTATTTTTCGTATTTTTGTAGCGTCCACGCTACACTTTTCTAAAATTAGAAAATTTGTAGCGTGGACGCTACACTTTATTGCGAATAAAAACTTATTAGATAAAGCGATTTTTATAAATTTTGATTTAAAAGAAAATCAGTTAAACTAACTATTTTAATTCCGTCTTCTGTTTGAAAACTGCGAACGGGTAAATTCATAACTACTAAAATTCTTTCAAAGTTATCGCTAATTTCTTTAAATGGTCTTTCTTCAGTTTTTTGCTTTGTTTGATCTGCAAGTGAGTAACAAGACTGTACATATATTCTTTTACTACCTTTATTTGCAACAAAATCAACTTCTAAATTTAAAGTTGTACCGTTGCCTTTTTCGTTTAAAATATTTTTTTCAATCACACCAACATCAACTAAGTAACCTCTTAAAATTAGTTCGTTGTAAATCAGGTTTTCCATTAAGTGAGTTGGTTCAAACTGACGAAAATTTAAAATTGAGTTTCTGATGCCTAAGTCTTGGAAATAATATTTAAACGGTGCAGAAATATATTTCTTTCCTTTAATGTTGTATCTGATTGCTTTTTTTAACAAAAAAGCGTCTATTAGGGCATCGATGTATTTTTCTAACATAAATGTAGAAACTTTAGTCTTTTCTAGGCTTAAGAAAGTATTGCTTAGTTTTTGCGGGTTTGTCAAAGAACCAACGCTAGATGCTAAGATGTTAGTAAGTTTAATAAACTCATCTTCTCTTTTAATTTTTTTTCTATCAACGATATCTTTAATATAGGTTAATCCAAAAAAGTTTTTAAGCAGATTAACTTTATCTTCTTCATTTTTAGTCAAAACAACTTTTGGTATACCGCCAAAGTATAAATACTCCTTTAACGCTTCGTCTTGACTTAACGTAGTTTGCTGATAAAACTCAGCAAAAGATAGCGGGTAAAGTCTAATTTCGTCGCTTCTTCCTCTAAACTCAGTCACTATATCTTTTGACAAAAATTTAGAATTGCTACCGGTAACATAGACATCCAAATTATCCTTATTCAATAAACTGTTTAAAAGCTCGTGAAAACCTTTTACCAATTGTATTTCATCAAGAAAAATATAATATTTGCTTTCAATATTCTCGGTTCGTTTCAATATATATTTATATAGGTTTTGTGAATTTCTAAGTGATTTATTTTCAATTAAGTCAAGTTCGACAATTAAAATTTGTGTATTTGAAACTCCATTTTCTAAAAGATAATCGCGAAAAAGTCTGGTTAGCAAGAAAGTTTTACCTACCCTTCTTAAGCCGGAGATAATTTTAATAAGTCCATTGCCTTGTTTAGATATTAGTTGGTTTAAATAAAACTGTCTTTTAAAAATCATGGTTTTCCTCCATGTAAATATCGCATAATTTACAATTAAATTTTAGTATATTAAGGTTTTTTTGTCAATTTTATTATAAATTAGGCGATATATCGTGCAATTTATAATAGTTTTTTGATTTTTACGGTAAAAATTCATTTTTTAATTATAAATTAGGCGATATTAAAATTTATTTATGCAAAATTTCCTTGAATTTGCAATTTAGGTTGGAAAAATAAATAAAACCCCGATTATATTCGGGGTTTATAGTACATTTGGTGACCGCTACGGGATTCGAACCCGTGGATGTATGCGTGAGGGGCATATGAGTTAACCGTTTCTCCAAGCGGCCATTTAAAGGCAGATTTTTATCTGCCTTTAATTATATCAAAAACCAGAGATAATCTTTGTTTAATTCTGTTTTGACCCATAATTTTTTGAATTAAATAGAAATTAGGCGTAGATTTTTTTAAGGCTAAGGCGACTCTTAAAACTTCAGCGACATCTGCAACCATTCCTTTATAGTTTTCAGGCGATGCTTTAAATTCTTTTTTATTTGCAGCATAGCCAATATTAGCAAATATGTTTTTAAAAGAATCAAACCACTCAGACTCAGAACCAATGTCAAGAATGCTTATATTATTTAAATAGGTTTCAAGAATATTAAGAACTTGACTGTCGCTTAATTTTTCTGAAAAAACTAAGTCTTTACTTAAATTAGCCTTGTAAAAACTATCGTCCATAAAACCGATTAACGGCATAATTTCTGAAAAATTTGCATAGTCCTTACGCGGTTTTTCACATTCTCTTTCAATAGAAATAATTTGCGCAAAGTATTCAGGATCTTTTGAAATAAAGTCAAAAAGTTCTTTTGAATATTGTTTTGCCCATGTAATACATTCGTTGTAAAACTGCTTAGTTGAAAGGTTTCCAAGGTATTCACGTGCGAAATATTTAACCTTTTCAATATCAAAAAGAGCGCCGTCTAAACTAATTTTTTCAAACGATAAGTTGAAATCAAAAATGCTGTTTTTAGGATTTTGAATTCTCCACTCTTCAAAGTTTGAGTTTGCAATTGTAAGTAAATATTCAAGAAAAGCAAGTGGCGGATAGCCACGTTCTAAGAAATAAGAAACCGCGGCTTCTGGGTCTTTTCGCTTAGATAGTTTACGGCGTTGCTTGTTTTCATCTACCTTCATAATTACCGGCAAATGTGCGTAGTCAGGACGACTAAAACCAAGAGTGTCAAAAAGTTGCAAGTGAATTGGCAGACTACTTAGCCATTCTTCGCCTCTAGTAATAGTTGTTGTGTGCATAAAGTGGTCATCAACTAAATGCGCAAAATGATAGGTTGGCAGACCATCGTTTTTCATAATAACGATGTCTTGAGTATTTTCAGGTATCTCTAAATCACCACGAATTAAGTCATGCACTTTTACCTTTTTATCCGCGTTACCAGGCGATTTAAAACGAATAACAAAATCTATACCTAACTTAATTTTTGTGATTGCTTCATCGTCAGTAAGAAAACGGTCGCGTGCAAACTCACCGTAATATCCTGGGTTTTGTTTATTTTTCTCTTGTTCTTTTCTAAGTTCAGCCAATTCGCTTGGTGTCATAAAACAAGGGTAGGCTAAGTCTTTTTTTATCATTTCAGCAATCACAGAATCGTAAATTGTCTTCCTTTTTGATTGAATATAGGGACTGTATTTGCCTTCCTTTAAAAAAGACTCATCAGGTTCAATTCCAAAATCTTTTAGCTCTTTTAAAACCTGTTCACCGGTTCCAGCAATTTCTCTTTTTGTATCTGTGTCTTCTAATCGTACATAAAAAACACCATTTGTTTGCTTGGCAAATCGCCATGAAATTAAAGATGCAAACAAACTGCCTGTATGCAAAAAACCAGTTGGCGATGGTGCAAAACGAGTGACTAATGCGTTGGCCCCTAAGTTTCTTTTGGGAAACATTTTTTCAAGCTCTGAAATTGAATATAACTTTTCGTCTTTAAAAATCAACTTAACTAGTTCAGTTTTTTTATCCATTTTTAAAAACCTCCGTGTTTATTTTTTTAAAATATATTAAAAAAGAGGTCTAAACCTCTTTTTTAATTTAACTAAATTACTTATCTAGAAGCGCGTCTTGCTTTTTGACGATTAGCACGTAGACGTGCTTTGCGTTCTTCAGATGGTTTTACGTAAAATTCTTTTTTTCTAGCATCTGCGATAATTCCTGCTTTGGCAACATCGCGTTTAAAACGACGTAGTGCGTCTTCAAGAGTTTCTTTTTCTCTAACAACTATTTTAGCCAACTAAATCACCTCATTTCTGCTAAAAATACTTTATAAGTATATCACGATTATGCCGTTAACACAATTTATATAAAATTATTTGAGTGACGAAATTGCCGCTTCTCGATCTGCTTGATTAAAAATATAACTTCCAGCAACTACAATATCAGCGCCTGCTTGTTTGATTACTGAAATGTTTGTTGAATCTACTCCGCCGTCTACTTCTATTTCAAAGTTTGCGCGGTGTTTTTCTCTAAATTTAGCAAGTTCCCTGATTTTATCTAAAGCCCCACTAATAAATTTTTGCCCACCAAAACCAGGCTCAACAGACATAACTAAAACTATATCTACTTTACTAAGTAAAGGAATTATTTCGTTGACTTCAGTGTTTGGCTTGATTGAAATTCCTACTTTTTTACCTAATTTTTTGATTTTTTCAATTGTTTTATTAACATCACTTTTAGACTCAAAGTGAAAAGTAATATTGTGTGTATTGCTTAAATTAAACTTATCTATCCAAAAATCCGGCCAATCTACCATTAAATGAATATCAAGTGGAACTGAAGAAAAATCGTTTATTAACTTAGTGATATATGGACCAAAAGAAATATTTGGCACAAAATTACCATCCATAATATCAATGTGGAAACGGTCTGCTGTCTTAATTGTTGTAAGCTCTTTTGCTAAATTCAAAAAATCAGCAGTTAAAATAGAAGGTGCAACTTTCATTTTTGTTTTAATCTCCTTTGTTTGATTTGTGTGTATATTTTTTGGTAGTTTAAATAGCGGTCAAACATAATCTTATCTTCATACATCTCAACCACTTTACAGTCTTTTTTGCTTGTGTTGATATGTAGACACTTGTTTTTAAATTTACAATATTGGCTAAAATCAGTAAAATCAGGGTACCATTTTTTCAAATCATTTTCATTTAAAATACCTGAGTTTAACAAAGAAAAACCAGGAGTGTCACCAACATATCCGCCGAGATAACTAAAAAGTTCTGAATTGCGAGTTGTGTGCTTACCACGGCCAAGCGCTTTAGAAGTTTCACCTGTTTTTTGATTGATTTCGGGTATTAAATTATTTAAAAGCGAAGATTTACCAACTCCGGTTTGACCAGTTAAAATAGTTATTTTATTTTTAAAAATTTCAAAATTATCAAAATTGAAATTTGTGTTGTCAACAGTGTAAACTTGCAAACTTAAATATATTTGGTAATATTTCAGTCTGTTTAAAATATCTTTTGTTTTAACTTTGTCTATGTCTATTTTTGTTAAAAACAAAATAGGTTGAATTTGATTTTTAACGCAAATCAGTAAAAAATTGTCTAAAAGCATAAAAGAAAAATCTGGGTCGGCGACTGAAAAGACTAAAATCAACTGGTCAATATTTGCACAATCTGGGCGCACAAACTCGTTTTTACGTGGTTTGATTTTTTCAATTATAAATTGACCTTGATACTCTTTTAATTCAACTATATCGCCGATTTTCGGAGTTTGCTTTAAAAACTGGATTTCTTTCTTTTCAGATAAATTCAAAAAATTAGTTTTAACAGAATTAGTTTTAACAAATCTGTTTTTACCAGCAACTACTGCATCTACAATTTTGGCATCTTGATCTATTAAAACAACTTTGAAAAAAGTTGTGTCCTTACGAATTACAAGCGCATCCATCTCTATGTTCGTGTTGTTTTAAAACTTCAGACCTTAGTTGACCGCAGGCTGCGTTTATATCATGGCCTTGCTCTTTTCTCAGAATTGCATCCATATCAGCATTCTTTAAAACATTAAAAAATGCTTTTTGTCGTTCAGGAGTTGAGCGTTTGTAAGAAACTTCTTTTACTTCGTTGTAAGGAATCAAATTGATGTAGACATTTCTTTGTTTAAAAAGTCTAACGAGTTCTTTGGCGCATTCTATAGTGTCTGTCAGTTCATTTATCAAAATGTATTCAATAGTAACTCTGCGGTTAGTTTTTTCTAAATAATAGTCAAGTGCTTCTATCAACTTAGCAATTGAAAAGATTGTGTTGATTTTCATAATCTTACTTCTAAGTTCATCAAAAGGAGCGTGAAAAGAAAGCGCTAAATTAACCTGTAGATTACGGTCAGCAAAAGTTTTAATTTTTGGAACTAAGCCAGATGTTG
>CAUSQP010000028.1:0-6904 GCA_963534175.1 uncultured Acholeplasmataceae bacterium | reverse complement strand
AAAGTAGTTTCAAGGGCTTTTCTTGTGTCATTTAAAATAGTTTGAGCGGAGTTTAAGTTATTTTCAACCAAAAAAGCCCCTGCTTTGGCGTTTAAGGTAAAACTAGATCCACCAAACTCCATTTTTAAGTTTAGGTATCCACTTTGTCGACTTGCTCCGCTTTTTAAAGCGCCAAAACGAACTAAGTCAGTTACTGTATAGGCAAAAGTCGCCCCACCTATTCTGTACATAGCGCCTGTTTCTGTGACAAACGCTTTCTTTAAGTTATAAACATAGTGAGCAAGTGCCATATTGCCGATTTCTCTGCCGTATTTTTTGTTGATTTCATCAATATTGGCAACTTTTAAGAATACTAGTTCAAACTTAGTTTTGTTTTTAATTAACTTCTCAACGTCTAGTTCTAGGTCTGCGTAGTTTTTAAGTTCGTCTAGCAACTGGATGTTAGACTTAGAAAAGTCAGCAGTTTCAATTAAGTTAAAGCAAGAAATCACGCAATTTTCGTTGTCTTTTGCCACACCAGCGGTTTCTTTGAACCACAAATACTTAGTTCCGCTTTTAAGGCGGTAGCGCTGAGTTGAGTTGTTTTCAGTCTTAATTTCTGTGTATTTCTTTAAAACTTTGATGTAGTCGTCTGGGTGAATTAGTTTTTCGTATTCTGAGAACTTCAAATTAGCGTAGTGTTTAGGTAGTTTAAGTAAGTCAAGCATAGTAGGCGACAGCCAAATTTTGCCAATTTGTTTATCATACATCGTGTAGCCAGACTCAGAAATTTCAAAAAAACTAAGGAGTTTACTAGACAAGTCTTTTAAGTCTTCTTTTAGTTTAAAAACAGCGTCTTCGTGTTCTATCGCAGACATTCCTTTCAGTAGTTTGCCGGTAATTATCAGTTCACCTTGACTACGGAAAATGCTTGCGTGAATGTAGACGCGTTCGCCTGAGTGGTTTTTAAACTCTAAATTAAAACTTTTGGGCTCATCGTTGATAAAAAGTGGTTGGAAAAATGCAGAAAACCCGTGATTTGTGCAATCCTTGGTGTTAAGTTTAAAAACTCGCGCAGTTTTTAAAAAAAGGTCTGTAAAACTGCGGTTGCGTGCTTTCAAGACAGGGCGGTTCAGTTCAAGGGCTAAGTTTTTGGAAATTGCCTTTATTTTGCCACTACTTGCCAGATACAAATAAAAGTTGTTATCGGTGTTTTCATATCCTTTTAAAACGGTTTCGAGGTTCAAAATTAAAATTAGTTTAACTAAAACCCAGATAAAAACCAGGACTTGTACAGAAATTTGCGGGTAAATTAAATATTTTAGTGAAATAGTTTCAGTCAATTCAACTAAAAAAGAAGCAGATCCTATAATAAAAATTTCTGCTGTTAAAAATAACAAAGCAGTGGTTAGTTCTTTTTGTCTAGTTGTGGCTATTGCTGCGAAAACTACAGCAATAACTAAAAAACTAGCAAATAAAGCCAGAAAAACTAAAGAAATTGTGGTCATTTAATTTTTTAGCGCGCTAGAAAGAAAAGTAAAAGAAAACAAATGAGCGCACAAAGCAGGGCCAATCCAAACGCAAAGGCTTTAGATTTAAATAGGCCGTATACCTTGGTTTGCGAAAGCAAAAAAGCCAGCGAAGTAATTGGCGAAAACAAGTAAACAGAGATTTTTTTAAGTACTTTAAGTAGTTTTTTCATAATTTAAATACCTGATTGATTAAACATATAAGTTTAAGTAACTTCTTAGTTGCTCAACATCTTTCATTTTGACAAGCACTCCGTTGTAAGCAATAGAAATATTGCCGGTTTCTTCAGATACCACTAAAGTAAGCGCGTCGGTTTCTTCAGATATACCTAGCGCGGCACGGTGGCGAGAACCGGTGGTTTTGTCGGCAAGTTCAGTTTTAGAAATTGTAAAGTAAGCACCTGCACAAATCAAAGTGTCGTTTTTAATAATTACAGCGCCGTCGTGCAGTGGAGTGTTTGGCGTAAAGATGTTTAAAAGAAGTTCTTTGTTGACAGTTGAGTTAAGCGGGATTGCTTTTTCTGCGTAGTGGCTAAGTGAGTTGTATTTTTCAAAGCAAATAATGGCGCCAATTTTGCGATAAGAAAGTACAACTGCAGCGGAAATTACTTCTTCTTTAGTTTCAATTGAGCCGTGCGAAGTTGCGTGTTCTTCTTTGGCTTTAAAGACCTTGGAAATTGCTTTTTGGACATCTGCAAGTGAATATATTAAATAAGCAACAAAAAAAACAAAACTGAAAGAAAGAGTTAAAGAAAGGGCTTTTTTGGAAAAATTTGCGCTTTGCTTAAACCAAAGAAAGTAAAGCGGAATTAAAAGTATTAGAGATACTAAAAAGTAAATAAAGCCAAAAAAATTGCGTTTAGAAACGCTCGCGACACGAATTGTAAAGTAAACTAAAAAGAAAACTAAGATTGAAATAAATATTGTGTCTCTGGTACTAAATTTTAAAAGTGTTTGCATATTTTTTGACCTCTTTATATAATATTATATAAAAAAACGGGTATTTTCGCAACGGAAAATACCCGCTAAAGGTGGTATTTTAAGCCCACAGTTTTTAGCTAAATGTTTTGTTTTTAAGTTGTTTGAAGAAAAATTTTAAAACTTCAACTTTCAATTGCTGCGCATAGTTTTAAAAGTCCTTGCAACTCAGATTTTAAAACAGTTAAGAAGTTAACGCTAGGTTCGTTTAAAAGTTGCAATTCTTGCACATTTCTTGATTTTTTATTTAGATTTTTTTGTTTTTCCGGGGTTTCAAAAAAACAAGCGCTCATACTATCTAAAATGAAAACCGGCAGACGCCCGTGGACTTTAAGTTGTTTTGCCATTTCGTTGACTGCAAAAATCCCGAAGTTCAAAAACTCACCTTGCCCGCTTTCGTCAATGTCTGTTAATCTAAGTAAGGAAATGTATTTAAAAAAGATTTTAAAGTGACCAAGCGAGCCTAAATTATTTAAATAGAAATAAACCGGATCAAAGTACATTTGAAACTTAATTTTTTTGTCAATTAAGTTTTTTAAAGCAATTTGGTCTGAACTTTCTTTAAGGGCGAAAACTACTTTGAACTTACGCAACTGCCACTTTAATTTAATCAGTTCTTTTTTTAACTCAATTTTATTGTTATGACTAAACACGGGGCGAATTAAAATAGTTTTGACTTTAAGTTCTTTTAGTCTAGTTAAAAAAGTTTCAGATTCCTTGGTCGTAAGTTCTAAATATTCTTTTTCAATCGGCAAATATACCGCTTGAATATTTAAATTTAGTTCTTTGAATTTCTCAAACTTATCTTCGGTTAAATTAGTCAAAAAATCAAAAAAACTAAGCGAGCCGATTTTACTAAAAATTAGTCCTGAGTTATTTAAATTTAAATCACTTAGCCTGGTCAACAGCGTGTTTAGAGTGTCTGTTTCAAAATAAGATAAATTTACTAAAGCATTCATTTTCTAATCTCGTGCATAGCAATCGCACCTGCCACTGCTACATTTAAACTTTCTACGTCTTCCGTTTCTATTTTGAAGTTAGCGTCCAGCATTGGTTTCAGTTCTAAAGGTATACCCGCACCTTCATTTCCTAAAACTAAAGCAAGTTTTTTGTTTTTACTTGGGATAAAGTTATTTGGTTTGGTGTGTTCGGTTCCAATAATTTCGTAACCTTTTTCTTTTAATTTAGCAAGTTCTTTGCCTAAATCTGCTCTAATAATTGAACACTTAAAAATAGCGCCTTTGGAAACTCTAACCGCGGTTTCACCAAAAGCGTCTGCTGATTGTTTTGACAAAATCACGGTTTTAAAACCAAAAGCAACAGCCGAACGAATTAGGGCACCAACATTTCTTGGGTCTTGAATATCGCCTAGGCAAAGGATTTTGTCGCTATACATCTTAGTTTCAGGAATTTTGCAAACAGTGATTGGACTAAGTTCAGTTTTAGTTTGTTTAAATAAATTAAACAAAGTGGGAGTGACTAAAATTGTCGGTGAGTCTGCAAGGTCTGCAGATATAACTTCCTTTACTAAATTAGCGCTATAGGGTTCTTTTAAAAAGTCAGGTCCAAAGGCTAAAAATAACTGATTTTCGTCTCTGGCTTTTTTATTCAGCAAAGAAAGGTATAGTTTAATTTCCTTGTTTTCCCGAGAAGTAATTTCGCGCATTTTATTTACCTTCCTTGAGTATTTCTGGATACACAGAACTAAAGTCTAGACCAAACTCAGATGGCAAAAAATTATCGGTTGCTTTAATTTCAAGAGTATAGACAGAATTTTTTAAACAGTTTTCAATCAACTCTGCTTTGCTTAGTTTATTTTCAAATTCGCGAGTTAAACTCAATTTTGGAGCGGTAGTGGGATTTTTTGGCAAGTACACAGTGCAACAATCTTCAAAAGGTTTAATTGAAATTAAAAAAGCTCCAATTTGTTTTGAAATAGCAATAATTTCGTTTTTATCCATTCCAGCAAGCGGACGAAAAACAGGCAAAGATACACCTTCATTAATTGTATAGATAGACTGCAGAGTTTGAGAGGCAACTTGTCCAACGGATTCGCCTGTAAACACTCCTAAAGCCTTGGTTTGATTAGCGATTTTTTCAGTAATTTGATACATAAACCTGCGCATCACGGTAATTATATAGGCATCTGGCACTTGTTTTAAAATTGCTTCGTGAATTTCTTTAAAAGCAACTACGTGGATTTTAATTGAGTTAGTTGGTGTGTATTTGGCCAAAACTCTTGCGAGACAAAAGACTTTATCTAGAGACTCAACCGGAGTTAAAGGAGTTGACTCAAAGTGAATTAGTTCAACCGAGCAACCTTTTTTAATCGCAGAAAAAGCAGCAACTGGTGAGTCTATTCCGCCACTAAGTAGAGCCAAAACTTTGCCAGAAATTCCTGCCGGCAAACCACCAATTAGTGAATGTTTTTTAAAGTATATATAGGTGTAAGTTGGCTTAATTACTGCGTGTAGTGTATTTTCTGGACTGTGAACATCTACCGTTAAGCGCTTGGTTTGGTGTTTTAAAATATAGCCAGCAAGTTCTTTAGTGTAGGTTTGTGAGTCTGGTAAAAACTGCTTATCTACGCGTTTTACAACAACTTTAAAAGATGAGTTTTCGTGAGTTTCTCGCTCCACCACAGCTAAGGCTTTTTTCTTTATTTCTGAGTTTTCAGATTTAGTAATATAGACAAAACTAAAAGAAGAAAAGCCAGTTAAAAGGTATAGTGATTCTACTACTTTGTTTTTGTTTTCTGGCAAAAATTCCAGTAAAACGTGGTCATATAAAAACTCGGTTTTAACACAAAACTGAGCAGTCTTATTTTTAACAAGTAAGTTCGCTGCTTTTTTAAATTCTTTGATGTTTTTGCCCTTCAACATCAAGTCGCCGTATCTTAATAAAATATGCTGATTTTCCATAAATAATACACCTTTTTTACAGTTTTTTAATATAAAAATGTCTCTTTTTCTGTATACTATTATATAATATTTACAGTGCAATTGAATGTTGCGGAGGAAATATGCCTAAAAAAATTATTTATTTTTTGACCCTTATTTTAACCGTGTTAACCTTAAGTGCTTGTGCTACAAACGACCACGCAGCACTACTTGACTATAAGTTAAAAACAGCAAGCGGAGAAACTGCAAAAACTCTGCGTTCTTCTTTTAATTTAGATCCAACTATAAAAGGTAAACCAGTTAAATGGGAACTAGATACTCCAAATAAGGAAGTAATTAGTTTAAATAAAAACACTGTGGTTGTTGAACCTGGTGAAAAAGAAGTTTCAGCAATTTTAAAAGCAGTTTATGAAGGATTTTATCGTGAATTTGAATTAACTGTCTTAAAATATGTAAAACCAGGCCCTGGACCTAGTCCTGAACCAGATCCAAAACCAAATCCAGAGCCAAATCCTCCTACACCAACTCCAGATCCTAATCCTAATCCGCCTGCGCCTACTCCAGACCCTGCACCTGCTCCAGAATTTGATCCGGTTCCACCGCTGCCTGATTTAGGCAACAAACTAACTGTGGCTGCAAACGACCCTAAATTTAGACCGCACAGCACAGAGTCTAAGTTAGTAGGCCACAAAACTAGACTAAGAGGCAAATACATCAAAAGTTCAAATGCTCCTTTGATGGCAATTACCATGCTAGAAGAAGAAGTTCCCTATATTTCGGTTAAATCTTTTTTTAAAGGTTTAGATGGAATAGTTGACTTTAACAGCCATAAATACGAATACATAGAAAACGGACATAAATACGAACTGATTAAAAAAATGGAAGTTGAGGAGACTAAAACCAAAACTATCGTTAAACTGATTGTTGAAATCAATAAGGTAAAACCTGAGTCTCCAGATATTAAAAACGAAGAATACACCTTTATCTACGAACACACAGCGCAGCGTTTTGTAATTGCAGATGCTTTATTTTTAGAAGAAGCGTTTTCGTACAATGAAGAGTGGAATCAACCAGAGCCTGCTTACACTAACTTAAAACGCACTAAATTTAATTTAACTAACGCCAGACCTTTAACTTATGAACTTAACCGCTATAAAATCGGTTCTTTTCAAAAACAAGACGACGAAATTCTGCTTCCTTTGGCTATACTTTCTTTGATTTTAAACTCAGAGACCAACGAACGCGCAACTTACTACACAGGTTCTCTAATTTACACAAACTCACTAGTTGGAGATGGCAAAGTTGCCAACATCGAAAAAGACGAAAATGTTTATGTTCACTCAAGAAAAACCGAAATTCCAAAAACAGTAACCGCTTTTTGGTGGAAAACTATGGCTTTCTTTTTTAACACAATATATGGAAACATACCTTATCGAAAAGTAGCCAATCATGCACTTGGCAAATTTGCCAACAAACTCTTGAGCGAAAAATCAGAAGACGTATATCTTGGTGTTAGAG
>CAUSQP010000027.1:0-6978 GCA_963534175.1 uncultured Acholeplasmataceae bacterium | reverse complement strand
GCAAGACCAACATTAAACAAAGAAAACAGTTCAAAGACGAACTTTCTGCTGTTGTGATTTTACAAAAATATCTAGACCGCAGATCAAATTTTTAAACATAGGTGAATTTATGCAAAATGAAGATAAATTGATTTCACTAAACGACGAAGTTATTGAAAAATTAAGAAAAGATAAATCCAGAAAAGTCAAAATTTCGGTAGACGGAATTGACGAAACTTTTACTTTGATTTTTACAACTACTCGTGAGTTTTCAGGGGAAACCAGAAATTATGTGGCACTTTTAGACAAAGAAGGAAGTAAACTAATTTTTGCAAAATACGAAGAACTAAAACAGGGCGAAAAAAACCTAGAGTTCAGTGGTAGTTTAACCGACATAGAAGACATTGAAGAATATCGCGAACTTACTGAAGTTTTCCTTGAATATATGTCTAGTTTGGAGCATGAATAGCCTAGAATTTAACTTAGTTAAAAATAATTGCATTTTTAACCAAATTCCAATTCTAAAAGATAAAGCAGTTTTGTTT
The DNA here is from genome assembly GCA_963534175.1 of uncultured Acholeplasmataceae bacterium. GTDB lineage: Bacteria > Bacillota_I > Bacilli_A > Acholeplasmatales > Acholeplasmataceae > CALISC01. The sequence continues at coordinate 6,454 of CAUSQP010000027.1, read as the reverse complement.
ATCAATTCGTTGATTGAAACAAACAAAGTCAAATCGATTTTGGAAATCGGAACTGCCTATGGCTTTAGTGCCCTTAGTTTTTTAAATAAAAATAGCGATTTAAAAATTACTACAATTGAAAAAAATCAAGAAAGTTTTCTGCAAGCGAAAACTAACTTTTTTATGTGCGGTGTTGAAAAGCAAATTACTCCAATTTTAAGCGACGCCATTGACATTGACTTTACGCATGATTCTTTTGACTTAATTTTTATAGACGGTCCAAAGGCTCAATACACAAAGTATTTCAATAAATTTAAGGCTAATTTAAAAAAAGGCGGGTTAATTGTTTGCGACAACATATCTTTTCATAATTTAACAAAAGAAAGTGTTTCTAAAAATACTGCTCAACTTTTAAAAAAACTGGAATTGTTTAAGTCAGAAGTTCTTGCAAACTCTGAGTTTGAATCAAAATTCATAGACATTGCAGACGGCATATTAGTGTCAAAAAAACTATGAAGTATTTAATTTATCCATTCGACTTAAATAAATACGAAAAAACAGATGCCACTTTGGTTTTAAGAACTGAGTTTTCATATAAATGTTATCGCCGTTTTAAAATTAGCGAGATAAACGATTACTTAAAAAATCACACTGCATTTATAGACTTTTCTTTTATGGCTTACGACCAAGACTTTCCTTTGCTTGAAAAATACCTAACTAAACTTAAATATACAGAAAACATACTTGGCTACATTGTTGCAGATATCGGTGTTGCCCAATTTTTTAAAGAACAAAATCTATTAAACAAATGTATTTATAATCCAGAAACTTTAATCACAAATTGGCAAGAAGTTCAAACAATCGCGGAACTTGGTTTTTTTGGTGTGTTTTTGGCCAAAGAAATAACTGTTGAAAATATTTGTGAGATCAGTCAAAAAAATCCAAATTTCAATCTATTTTTTCAAGGACACGGTAGATTTTCAATGTTTCACTCCAAAAGACATTTACTTTCTATTTACAACCAAAAGTTTGGTCATTCTCTTGACTTAAAAAACCGTGCTGATTTGTTTTTAAAAGAAAAAAATAGAGCAGAAAAACTAAACGTGCTTGAAGATAAGTTTGGCACATATTTATTTCGTGGTAAAACTACGCAAATGTTTTCATATAATGAAAAACTAAGTAAATGTATTAAGTATTTTGCAATAGACCCGTTGTTTTTTTCAGATGAATACGCAAAAGATGCTCTCAAACTTTATCAAAGTAAAAATGTCTCTGAGTCTGATATTGAAAAATTCAAATCAAAATACAACGATACACAAGACACTGGTTTTGCCGAAGTTAAGACGGTGTATAAAAAATGAGTGAACTTTTAGCTCCTGCTGGAGATATTGAAAAATTAAAATACGCACTTATTTATGGTGCTGATGCTGTTTTTATTGGTGGACTTGAGTTTTCACTTCGTGCTCGTGCATCTAATTTTACTATTCCATTAATTCAAGAAGCCTGTGAGTTTGCACATTCTCTTGGCAAAAAAATATATGTTACTGCCAATATTTTGCCACACAACGAAGACTTAGAAGGTCTAAAAACTTATTTGGAGCAACTTGAGAGAGTCGGAGTTGATGCCATAATTTGTGCATCATTTTCAATTATTCAGGCGGCTCGGAAATTTACTAATTTAGAAATTCACTTATCAACCCAACAAAGCGTAATCAATTCAAGAACTATTTTATTTTGGAAAGAAATGGGTGTAAAAAGAATTGTGCTAGGTCGTGAACTTTCTGTTAAAGAAATTAAAAGTCTAAATAGGCACGGCCTTGACATCGAAGTTTTTATACACGGTGGAATGTGCATGAGTTATTCAGGCAGATGCTCACTTTCTAACACTTTTACAGGCAGAGACGCCAATCGTGGAGGATGTGCGCACAGTTGCCGCTGGGAGTATTTTTTGTATTCAGGTGACACTAAATTAAATGAAGAACCTGTTTCTTTTTCGGCTATGGATTTAAACGCTGTTCCGCACATTAAAAGTCTTGTTTTAGCAGAAGTTTCTTCGCTTAAAATAGAAGGTAGGATGAAGTCTCTGCACTACATTGCTACTGTTGTAAAAACCTACCGTCAAATGCTTAACGAAATTTATGAAACTAAAAAAATTAACTCAGTTAAAAAGTATAGTCAAAAATTAAAGGCGGCTGAAAACAGACTAAGCGCAACTGGTCACTTAGATAATTTACCAGCAGAGACCAAGGTACTTTTTGATCAAAATACCACAAAACCAAATCAAGCATTTTGCGGACTTTATTTAAACCAAGAAGTTAAAAAAGGTGTTTATCTATTTCAACAAAGAAACTACTTTTCTGTAGGTGACAAAATTGAGTTAATGGCTCCACTAGGCAAAGAAAGAACATTTAAAGTTTTAAAATTATGGGATGAAAACTTTGTGGAAATACAAACTGCAAACCATGCGATGAGCAAAGTTTACGTCAAACTTAACGCCAAAGTTGAGCCGTATTCAATGATTAGAAAAAAATGAGTGAAGATTCTTATATAGTAACTAAGAAATTTGGTAAAGTTTTAATTAAGTTTAAAGAAAACTTAAAAAGAAGTTACTTAACTTGTGAAGGAATACAGCCAATTTTAGTTTTCCCAACTGCTTATAAAAGCCAATATAGTTTTAGTGAAATCGCCTTAAAAGGCGAAAAAATGGTAAATCGCTCCATTGTACAAAGTGAAGTTTTTTACTTTTTTCACCAATATATTTTAGAAGTTTCTCAGAAAAATAAAGTAATGATTTTTGGCAAAGTATATGACTTTTTGCCAAGTGCAAAATTGCAAAAAAACGTTTTTGGATTTGATGGTGATTCTGCATACTTCTTTAGTTCTAAGTACAAAACTTTGCAGACTGCAAAAAAAGAGTTTTACACTAAACTTTTGAAGGACTTTCTTTCTAAATTTCTCAACCAGTCAAAGGAAAAACTTCCTGCAGTTGCAGGCGAGTATAATTTTAAATTAGTTAAAAGTTACTACGGCAAATGTAGACGATGTTGTGGTAAAAGCGAAATTATTTTAAATCCGATTTTAATTTGCTTTAAAGAAGAACTTGCTATTGAAACTATTTTGCACGAGCATGTGCATTTGATTCATGCAAATCACGGTAAGCGCTTTAAAGCAGCACTTGACAAACTCTCAATTTTATTTTTAGGGGAAGTTCAAAAATCAGCTGTGGTGTTTCCTTCACTAGTAATTAGTGAAAGACTTTAAATTAATGTTCTAGTTTTTTTACTTTTAAAAATTCAATTTTTGTAATATTTAACTTATCAATTTCACTAAATCTGTTAATAAGCAAACAAATTAATGCAAATAAAACCGGTGTAAAGACTAAGGTCATGCCTAGTCTTAAAAATAAACTCAAATACGCTAGTTTTCCAAAATAAAACCAAGTAGCGAAAGTGTTTATCAAGGTGTAGCCAAGGTAACCCACAAAAGTTGCGATTAAAATACTAAGTTTAGAAATTCTTTTAAAACAAATTAAAGCATAGACTAAAACCCAAAAATAAGTTGCAAAACCGTAAATCGGCAAATAACCAAGCGAATTTAAAAAGCCAAACAACAAGTCATAAATTACCCCAGAAATAAGGGCATAACCTGGTCCAAAAGCAATGGCGATTACTGCCAAGGCGACTATAAAAAAAGGAATTCTAAACATCCCGATTGGCACAATATATGAATAGAGTGTGTTTATTGCAACAGCACTTGCAATCAAGACTGCGGCGATGGTTAATTTGATGATTTCTAGTTTATTTTTTGTGATTTGCATGTGTTAATTATAGACTTTTTTTCATATTTTTCATAATATAAAACAAGTCAAAAACTACGCGATATAGGCTAAAACTACATTTTGTTGTATAATAATTATTAGTTAACAAGGAGATCAAATGGCTAAAAAAAACGCATTAACACAAGAAGGATACGATAAATTATTAAACGAATTAAACGAACTTAAGTTCAATAAACGTCCTAAAAATATTCAAGCAATTAAAGAAGCACGCGCACAAGGTGACTTGTCTGAAAACGCAGACTACGATGCTGCTAGAAATGAACAGGCTCAAATTGAAGGCAAAATTAAAGAACTTGAAAGCATTTTAAAAGATGCAGTAATTATAAAAAATAATCGTGACGATATTTGCACGATTGGCAACAAAGTTGAACTTAAATATCTACACAACTCAGTTGTCGAAAATATCCAATTAGTTGGTAGTCAAGAAACTGACCTTTTTAGTGGTAGTCTTTTAAAAATTTCTGTTGAAACTCCGCTTGGCCGTGCAATTCAAAACCACAAGGCAGGCGACAAAGTTTCTTTCAAAGTTTCTGAAAACAAGAGCCTTGATGTAGAAATTCTTAAAGTATACCAATAATGTCTAAATATAGGTTCTCCGCATATTTAGAAAATATTTTTAAACTTCCTTTAACAGAACTCAAAAATCAAGGTGTCAATACCTTGATTTTTGATTTAGACAACACATTAGTTTCCTACAGTGAACAAAATTTTTCAAAAGAAACTTGCGATTTTTTTGAAAAACTATGTGCTGATTTCAAACTATTTATTTTTAGCAACTCAAGCAAATCAAGAGTACTTTTAAATGATTTGCCAAACACAAAAATTTATTTTAACTTGAAAAAACCTTTTTCAAAAACTGGTAAAAAAATTTGTAAAACTGAACAAATTATCCATGAAAAAACTGCTTTTATCGGCGATCAATTGCTTACTGATGTTGTTTTTAGTAATAAAATGAAATTCAACAGCACTTTTTTAGTCAAAGCAATCAATTCAAATAGTGAACGCTTTTTAACTAAAATTAATAGATTTAGGGAAAAAATTATTTTTAGTTTTGTTCGTTTATTTAAACCAGATTACTTTAAAAGAAGCTTGCTTAGATACTATTTAAACACTAATTTCAATGCAAAAGTTAAATATTTAAAAAAAGCACTGAAAACTAAACTAGGTTTTGACAAAGCTAGGTATTTGCATTGTTTATCTACTGCAAAAATGTGTAAACAACTCGCGAAGCATTGGCAAGTTGATCCAAAAAAGGCCTTTATTGCTGGACTAATTCACGACTTTGCTAAACATGTTGATCCTGCTAGTGCGCATTCTTTAGTGAAATTTGATTACCCTGAACTAAAAAATATTGAAAGTACTAACTTATTACACGGACCTGTTGCTGCTTTTATTTTTAGAGAACTACTTGATTTAACCCTGGACGAGGCAAACTCAATTTATATGCACACTACACCTACGCCTAATATCTCTACTTTAGGAAAAATTCTTTTTATCTCAGACAAAGCAGAAATGAGGCGCACTTTTTCTGATTTAAAAGAAATCAGAAAAGTAATGTGGCGTGACTTAAACCAAGCATGTTGCTTAGTTTTTGAAGGAGTTTTCAAAAGTCTAAAAAGTAGAGGAATTGAACCTGAACCAGTTCAAATTAAAACTTGGCAAAAATTGAAAAACGAAATTAAATAATTAAACGAGGTATAAATGGACATGCATAAATTAAATCAGATCAACCAGGATTTACTTGATATTGACGCTAAAGACATAAAATATTATAATTTCACAGCAATTCACCCACTTTATGATTTCGCTGTAATTGCTAGTGCAAGTGAGCGACAAGCCATGGCTTTAGTGTCAAGATTGAAACAATATCCTGAGTTTAAATCAGTCGAATCAGGTTCTGGCTGGACTTTAATCGCTATGGAAAGCGTATGGGTGCATGTTTTTACTAAAGAAGAAAGAGAAGAACGTGGGCTTGACAATGTATACGCACAATTTGAAGAGGTGTAGACTATGGTAAAAATTTTTAAAACAATTTTTATAATTGTTCAATTAGTATTAATTGGTGTAGTTATTTGGTTTATCTTAAGTAAAACTAAGGCTCTTGAATATAAATTACCTTTTAAACAAGACGAAATTCAAGCCGCTTACTACTACGATAACATTCAAGATATCGATAAAGACGTGTTTATGGATTATCTGCACACTAAAACTAAACCAGAAAATCGTGTTTTAGCAACTTCTGAAGATGATAAAATTAAATTAAAATTTATTATCAGTGCTGCTTTTAATTCCAATAAAATTGTCTATAAAAAAGTTCCTTTTTATAAAACTCAACCTAGTAAAACCAAAGAGGCTGTGGTTTTTGCTAAAAACAACTCAGAGTTTGTCGTGATCACAAGAAAAGCAATTTACGAAATTAACGTTAATGGTGATAAACACACAAAAAGGATTGTCAGAATTTGGAATTTAGGTGATTCTTTTAAAGAAATTTCAAGCACATTTGCTTATAAGATTACGAAATAGTTGACATTAAAAAAACGCTTGTTTCTGAGGTGTACCCCATTTACTGGACTGTTTTTTACAATAAAAAAGTTCTAGTTTATAACTATATATTTAGTTGTTTTGCTAGCTCTTCAA
>CAUSQP010000026.1:0-7026 GCA_963534175.1 uncultured Acholeplasmataceae bacterium | reverse complement strand
AGAAAACATAGTAAATCTAAGAATAGAGCCTGAAAACTCTTTGAAAGTTACTTTCAACGATACAAAAGGTTGGTTAGGTATAAGAGCAATTGACAGCACTGATGACATAAATAATATTAAGTTTGACTATAAAGAAAATATTAAATACGACTGGCAAAACAAAATTAAAAATACATCTAGACATTTTACTCTGGTTTCTATAGACATCTCTGACAATAGCAGACCAGAATTTTTAGAAAAATGTAATCTTTTATTAAACGAAATTAGAATAAAGTCTAGTGATGTTTTGCTAACTCCTTTTATGGGCAATACAAAAAGTGGTAAAAGAAGAAGAAGACTGGATTTTAGATTAGCGCGCGCAATAATTGAAAAAGCCAATAATTTAATATCTGCAGAAGTGGTGTAATTTAATGAAAGATAATTTTAAATACCTTGAGTATAGTTGTAATAACCCTGAAAAACTCGATGAAAGATACATGAATTTAAAGAAAAATGATTTAAATAAATATGTTGAGTTTACAAACAAAATCAAAAGTCTTTTAAACGATATAAGAAAAGACAAATTTTTTGATGATAAAAAATTTACTATTTTGTTAAATTTAATTACTGATTCTTACGGATCTAAAAATGAATTTAACTGTTTTATTAACGCTTGTGATTCAACAATTGGCACAATTAAAAATAATCCAGATACCCTAAAACAAATCGTTGAATTGTTTTTCAGATATAGAAATGGTGAAATTAGCGCTGATCCTGTCCATATACAGTCATTAATTGATAAAGGTTCGCAAAGAGCACTATGTATCGTTGGACAGCAAAAAATCGTTTAAATTGCCCAAAATTTTGGTTTTGAGTATACTAATGACCCAAATATTTTTCTAAAAAATAAAAATAGTGTTTCTTACTACAAAAAAGAATTAAAAGAAAAGATTATTCCTGAAATAGATTTTGGTTCGCAAAATAAGGATTTAGACATCATTTTAAAATCAGGAGATAAATATTTTTTCATCGAATCTAAGCACATTAAGGAATGTGGTGGTGCTCAAGATAAACAAATTAAGGAACTAATTGGTTTAATTAAAACTAAAATGCCTAAAAATACTTTTATAGTGTCTTTTTTGGATGGAGTTTATTCAAACGAAATTTTAAATTCAGAAATTTTTAGTGTTTTTAGCAATAAAGATAAGATTATCAAAAATAAAATTGAACAACAACAATTAGAAATACTTGAGAATTTACACGAAAACAAGAGTGCTTTTTGGCTAAATTCTGCGGGTTTAGTTGAATTTTTGCGTGATTTAGTGTAGATAAAAATCGTGTGTTATACTATTTTTAAAGAAAGTTGCTAAACAAGGAGAAATATGACTACAAATATTTTAAATTCTGCAACGTCTGCAAACCCTCCGCTCACGGGTATCTTAGTTGCAGTATTCGTTGCACTTATCGTTGTTTTAATCATCATATCTGGTTTTACTTCGATGACCGAGGCTGCATTTATTTCAGTTAACCACATCAGAATTGACGAACTTACAGACTCAGATAACCCAAAATTAAGAAAAAAGGCTAAAAGAACTTTGGCGTTAATAAAAAACCCTAACTATGTTTTGGCCACAATTCAAGTTTTAAATACCTTAATTGCTTTTGTAAACGGTATTATTGGCTCAAAATTATCACAAGACGCCTTAGTACGTATTTTTAAAGTAAATGAAAACTCTAATAATTTTGCACTTTATTCCGTGTTAGTTACAATCGGACTAACTGTGTTTTTACTTTACTTTCAAATAATTTTTGGAGAATTAGTTGCTAAAAGAATAGGAATGAAGTGGAGTGAAAAAATTTCTTTAAACTGCACAACTATCGTCAGAGTTTTAATGTATATTTTATTCCCGTTTGTTTGGTTGTTAATGGTTTCAACTACTTTTTTTGCCAGAATTTTTGGAGTTAAAAAAGGAGACGAAATCAAAGAAGTTACCGAAGACGACATCATTTTAATGGCGTCAAATGCAACCGAAAGCGGTGAAATTGATGTTGAAGAAAATAAGTTAATTGAAAATATTTTTGAGTTTGACGATACAAAAGTATCAGAAATTATGACTCACAGAACTGAAATTGACGCTATTGAAATTACTGCGACTTACTCAGAGATTTTAACTAAAATCAACGAATCTCAGTACACTAGGTATCCTGTATACAAAGAAACAATTGACAATATAATTGGCACAATTCACATCAAAGACGTGATAAAATTCGCAAATAATCCAGACGATTTTAATCTTGGAAAATCAGTTAGAAAGCCATTTTTTGTCTCTTCAACTTCCAAAATTAACGATATTTTTGTTCACATGAAAAAAAATAAAATGCATATTGCCGTCGTTTTAGACGAATACGGCGGAGTGGCAGGACTTTTAACAATTGAGGATTTAATTGAAGAAATAGTTGGTGAAATTAACGATGAATTTGACAGCCCAGAGGCTGAGTTTAAACAAATTAACGCAACGACCTACGAAGTAGATGGTTTTTTTGAACTAGATATCTTGTCTGAAAAACTAGACATTGAGTTTGAAACAGAATCCAACACTGTAAACGGATTTATTACAGAACAAATTGGACATTTGCCAAAAATTGGCGAAAAAATTAGCGTGAACTACAAAAACTACACATTTGAACCACTGCACATTGAAAAAAATGTTGTAAAAAGAGTACTTATCAAAAAGGTTTTAGAACTAGATGAATAATATTCGCAACTTCTCAATAATCGCACACATTGACCACGGTAAGTCAACTTTGGCTGACCGTATTTTGGAGTTGACCAACGCAGTTTCTAACCGCGAAATGAAGGCGCAGTACTTAGACAGTATGGAACTGGAGCGAGAACGCGGAATTACAATTAAATTAAATGCCGTGCAAATTCACTACCAAGCAGAAGACGGTGAAATTTATAAAATGCATTTAATAGACACTCCCGGTCACGTTGACTTTACCTACGAAGTTTCTCGTTCACTACAAGCCTGTGAAGGAGCTATTTTAGTAATTGACGCCCAACAAGGAATTCAAGCGCAAACTCTTGCTAATCTCTACATCGCTTTAGACAATGACTTAGAAATAATTCCTGTAATTAATAAAATTGATTTGCCGACTGCAGATGTTGAAAAAGTATTAAAAGAAATCGAAGAAATTATTGGCATAGACAGAAATGACGTTGTGCTTTGCTCGGCTAAAAACGGAATTGGCATTAAAGAAATTCTAGAGGCTGTTGTAAAAAAAGTGCCAGCACCAAAACCAAAAGAACAAAACCAAACTTTGAAAGCCTTGGTTTTTGACTCATATTATGATGCTTATAAAGGTGTAATTCCTTTAATTCGCGTGGTTGAAGGTAGTGTTAAAAAAGGTGACATTATCTACTTTATGCAGTCAAAATACAAAGCAGAAGTAGTAAGTGTTGGGGTATATACTCCAGAAATGCGAGAAACAGATACCCTTTCTGCTGGCGAAGTTGGCTTTATTTACGCCCAAATTAAATCAATTCAAGACATTCAGGTGGGAGACACTATTACTTTTTTTGAAAATCAGGCAAGTACTCCACTACCTGGATATAAAAAACTAAATCCAGTGGTTTTCTCAGGGATTTATCCAGTTGAAAATAAAAATTATGCTCAATTAAAGGAAGCCTTGGAAAAACTTAAATTAAACGACGCTGCGTTAACCTATGAAATGGAAACGTCTAAAGCCCTTGGTTTTGGTTTCAGAACAGGTTTTTTAGGACTACTTCACTTAGAGATTATTCAAGAGCGAATTCGTCGCGAATTTAATATAGACATCATTGCAACAGCGCCTTCGGTAATTTACACAGTTCATTTGACAAACGGCAACGTTATTCAAATTCAGAACCCTTGTGAACTGCCAGAACCCCAGCAAATTGCCTATATTTTAGAGCCTTTTGTCAAAGCATCTATTATGACACCAGCTGAATATGTTGGTAGTGTAATGGAAATTTGTCAGGCAAAACGCGGTGTTTTTGTGTCTATGAATTATTTAGATAAAAACCGTGTAAACATCATTTATAAATTGCCACTTTCTGAAATTGTGTATAACTTTTTTGATAAATTAAAATCTCAAACCAAAGGATATGCTTCCTTTGACTACGATATGGATGAGTACGTACGCTCTAACTTAGTTAAATTAAATATTTTATTAAACGGTGAGCAAATTGACGCACTTGCAACTATTGTCCACAAAGACTTTGCTGAGTCTAGAGGACGTGCGTTAACTGAAAAAATGAAAGACTTAATTCCAAGGCAAATGTTTGAAATTCCTGTACAAGCCGCAATTGGTAACCGAATTATTGCCAGATCTACCATCAAAGCAATGCGCAAAGACGTGCTTGCTAAGTGTTATGGCGGCGATATTTCTCGTAAAATGAAACTCCTTCAAAAACAAAAAGAAGGTAAGAAAAAAATGAAGCAAATCGGTCGTGTTTCGGTACCGCAAGAGGCTTTCTTAGCCATCTTAAAACAAGGGGATGATTAGTGCGTGGGCTCTACGTACACATCCCTTTTTGTCATTTAATTTGTTCGTATTGTGACTTTGTAAAAAAACAAACTAAAGACCAAAAAGAAGAAGACGATTACATCAAAGCGTTAGTTTTAGAGCTAAACAGTATCTATTTAAAGTACCCGCAATTTGACACAATTTTTATAGGCGGTGGCACTCCAAATAATCTTAGTTTAGAAAATCTAAACTTTTTACTTAAAACACTAAATAAGTTTAAAGGAGTTAAAGAGTACTCAATTGAATGTAATCCAGAACTGTTGGCAGAAGAACAAGTTAAATTGTTTAAAAAATATAATATTAGCAGAGTATCTTTAGGCGTGCAAAGTTTTGACCCAGAAACCATTAAATTTCTTAAACGAACACACACAATTTATGATGTTAAAAAAGCCGTAAGACTACTAAAAAAAGCCAATATACAAAATTTTTCTTTTGATTTATTGTATGGTATTAAAAATCAAAGTTTAGAAATACTAAAAAAAGACTTAGAAATTGCAATAAAGTTTAATCCTAAACATATATCATACTATTCACTAATTTTAGAGCAAAATACCTTTCTCGCATTTTTAGAAAAGCAAGGAATTCAGACAACTTTAGCAGAAGAAGAATGTTTAAAACAATATAAATACATCAAAAAAACCTTAAAAAAACATCACTTTCATCAGTATGAAACTTCAAATTATGCCAGGTCTAAATACAGTTCAAAGCATAACTTGCTTTACTGGACAGATAGTGAATATATCGGCGCTGGACTGGCTGCAAGTGGATATATAGATAAATTTCGTGTTAACAACACGCCAGTTTTGTTTAATTACACTAATAAAGGACCTGTAAATACTAAGATTTTACAAACTGAAACTGAGTTAATTTCAACCGCTGTTGTACTTGGACTTCGTAAAACTAAAGGCATAAACTTACGTTATTTTAAACAAAAATACGCTGTAGATTTACTTAAATTCTTCCCACAAATCAAGAGATTATTAAAAGCAAAAATGCTAAGATACACTAAAGGAAGGATTTATATTCCTTTTAAATATATATATTTAGAGAACCAAATAATGCAGGAGTTTGTATGAAACCTTTTTTAATCAATGAATTTATTTTATATCTGAAAAACGAAAAGTCTCTGGCAAAAACCACGCAAGATGCCTACAAAGTAGATATAAAACAATATTTTGAGTTTCTTCAAAAATACCACAAAGAGATCCAAAGACCTGAACAAATTAGTCCTAAAGTGATTAAAAATTACATCAGAACTTTGCAAAAAAAATACGACAGTAGAACTACAAATAGAAAAATTTCGGCAATTAAAACCTTTCATATGTTTCTAGAAATGGATGGTTTAACTAAAGAAAACCCTGCTCAAGATATTAAAAATGTGAAACAAAAAGAAAAAATAATTAGAACAATAAATGCAGAACAAACTAATAAACTGATATCCTCAATTGATTTAAATACAGTTTTTAACATTAGAAATCTCGCTATGTTTCTAGTCATATACGGATCTGGTTTAAGGGTATCTGAGTTGATAGGCCTTGACTTAAAGTCTTTGCATTTAAACGAAGGTTTCTTAATTGTTGAAGGAAAAGGCAATAAAGAACGCACCGTACCACTTACTGAAAAAGCAGTAGAAGCACTGAAGAACTATATTAAAGAAGCGAGAAATATCATTCTAAAAGAAAAGAATTTACCCGCTTTATTTGTAAGCAGAAACGGTAAAAGATTAACTCGCCAGGGCTTTTTTAAGGTAGTAAAAACTGTGGCTGATGACAATGAAATAGACGGAATTTCACCACACACTTTCAGGCATTCTTTTGCAACTCATCTACTTGAAAACGGATGTGATTTAAGGGTATTGCAAAAGATACTAGGGCACGAAAGTATACAAACAACCCAAATTTATACCAATATTTCTGATAAATATAAACGAGAAAAATACAATAAAACCAGACCAAAAATCACTTGTCTTGAAAAATCTTAATTTAGCATTTATAAACATTTTAATAAATTATTTAATAAGTTTAACACTATTTGCTGTTATCAATCGGCGTCTTTTGTTAAACTTTTTTTATTTGTAATGAGTTTTCAATAAAATTTTAATTCAAACTCATTAAGGCTTTGCCTGCTAAATTTAATTTAAAAATATAAAAATCGTGTAAGATAAGTGTTTTAAAAAATAGCCAGAATGTAAAAATTATCAATTTACTGAGTTTATTATAAATAAACTTTAATTAAAATTAACTATTAAGTTTAAATCAAATAAATGTTTATTTCCAATGATTGAATTTCTGTTTACAGTTTTGCGTTAAATACAAATGCTGTTGGAAAATAAGTCACTGTTTAATTATAGGCGTCAGAAAACTATTTTCAAAAAATGTTTAACTGCATCTTTAATATTTTATATCTTTTTAATGTCTCAATAGCAAAAAAAATATTCAATTTTAAGACGCTCTACAGCAAATTATAATTGGTAATTAC
>CAUSQP010000025.1:0-7426 GCA_963534175.1 uncultured Acholeplasmataceae bacterium | reverse complement strand
AAAACTAGGTAGATTAGGAAAAGTTTTAGGACCACGTGGGCTAATGCCAAACCCTAAAACTGGAACTGTGACTCTAGACGTTGAAAAAGCAGTTCACGATATTAAAAACGGTAAAGTTGAATACCGCGTGGACAAATTCGGAAACATCCAAGTTCCAGTTGGTAAAGCATCTTTTGAAACTAAAGCACTAGTTGAAAATATCGCAGTTGTGCTTGACCAAATTATTAAAATCAAACCAGCAACTGTTAAAGGTACTTACCTTAAAAACGCAACAATTTCTACAACTCAAGGACCTGGCGTTAAAATCAACCCAGAAACTCGCTAGAAGTTGTATAATAAATAAGTAAAAATTAATCTCCAAAGACAGTGGGCATTATCGTAAGTCCTGCCGAGGAAAACAAAATACAAATATAAACCCTTTTTTTGTTTAACTTGCTTTGGCTATGTTAATTTAAAAAAGGGTTTTTAATTTAAAAATAGATATAAACGGAGGAAAAATGAAAGAAAGTTTAGTCTTAAAACAAAAACAAGTAGACGAACTTAGCCAAATTTTGACAGCCGCGAAAACTATCGTTGTTTTTGAATACAAAGCGCTTTCAGTTGAAAGTCTAACTCAACTTAGACGCGCGCTTTTAAAAAGCGATTCCAGCGCTAAAGTTTATAAAAACAACATAGCACGTCGTGCTGCTTTAAAATCTGGGCTAACTGATCTTGCAGAACACCTAGTTGGACAAGTTGCAATTGCATACTCACTTACCGACACAGTTGCTCCTGCTAAAGCAGTTTATGAGTTTATTCAAGCATATCCTGACAAAAAAATCGTTGCAGGTGCAATTGATGGAAAAGTTGCTTCAGTTTCAGAAATTGAAACTTTGGCAAAACTACCAAACAAAGAAGGTATGCTTCAACTATTGGCAGGTGCAATGTACCAGCCACTTCAACGCCTTGCTATCGGGCTTAATATGTTAGCAGAATCAAAATAATTTTGCTAAGGAGGATTTTATATTATGGCAAAACTAACTAAACAAGCATTCGTAGATGCACTTAAAGAAATGACTATCCTTGAAATCAAGGAACTTCTAGACGGACTTAAAGAAGAGTTTGGAATTGACCCTACTGCAGTTGCAGTTGCTGGACCTGCTCAAAGCGGACCTGCTCAAGAAGAAAAAACTGAGTTCACAGTAGTTCTTAAATCATTTGGTGAAAACAAAATCGCGGTAATTAAAGTAGTTCGCGAAATTACTGGACTTGGACTTGCAGATGCTAAAAAAGCCGCTGAAACTCCAGACTCAGTACTTAAAGAAAACATTTCTAAAGAAGAAGCCGAAGCAATTCAAAAGAAACTTGAAGAAGCCGGTGCTAAAGTTGAACTTAAATAGTTTTCACTTTAGTGGAACATTACTTTACAAAAAAACCGCAAATTAAAAGTAAGCAAACTCAATATAGCGCCGTTGTTTTGGAAAAACATTTTAGTTTTTTTAAAGACAACGGTGTTTTTTCCAAAGATAACTTAGATAAAGGCACTTACCTTTTTTTAAAACATTTTACTTTATCAAACTTAAGCGCTAAAACCGCTTTAGACATTGGCGCAGGAACTGGAGAAATCTCAATAATTTTGGCAAAGTTTTTCAAAAACCTTAAAATTTTCGGCCTTGAAATTAACGAAAGAGCAGTTTTGCTTGCCAAAAAGAATTCAGTTCTAAACGGAGTTGAAAACGCTAGTTTTCAGCAAGGCGATTTTTTGGAGTTTGAAACCAATAAAACTTTTGATTTAATAGTTTCAAACCCTCCGATTAAAATCGGCAAGCAAAGTCTGTTTAAGTTCTACGAAAAAGCAAGGCGCTTGCTTTCTGAAAACGGACAGTTTTCGCTAGTTGTCAAGCACTCACAAGGCGCGGAAAGTCATATCAAGTTTTTAAAAACTTTATTTAAGTTAGTGGAATTTAAAAAAGACGCAACTTACTATTTAATTTCGTGTTTTAATTAACTTATTTTAAATAAAACTAAATCGGTTTTATTTAAACCTTAAAAAAGGAGTTTAGATAAATATGGGAAGAGCATTTGAAGTCAGAAAAGAAGCGAAAGCCAAAACTGCTGCTGCTAAAACCAAAGTTTACTCAAAATACGGCAGAGAAATTTACGTCTTGGCTAAAAACGGGTCTCCTGATCCACAAAGCAACCCTGATTTGAAGCGAATAATTGAGAAAGCCAAAAAAGACCAAGTGCCAAACGACATCATCCAGCGCGCTATTGACAAAGCCAAGGGCGCAGGTGGTGAGAGTTTTGTCCCTGTGGTCTATGAAGGATTTGGTCAAGGTGATGCTCAGTTTATCATTGAGACTTTAACTGACAACGTCAACCGCACAATTTCTCAAATCAGAGCAGTACTTAACAAAACCGGCGGAAAACTCGGAGTATCTGGTTCAGTTTCGCATCAGTTTGCGCACGAAGCAGTTTTTAAACTGCCGATTCAAGAAGATGAAGTAATAACTGCTTTAATTGAAGCAGACGCAGACATCAAAGACACCACAGCACTACCTGACTCAACTGTAGTTTACGCAGAAATCGATAAATACGCACAAGTTAAGTCAGCACTTACCGCTGCTTTTCCAGACACTGAGTTAGAGATTGACGAAATCACATATTCAGCACTTAACTTAGTTGAGTTATCTCAAGAAAGTCAAGAAAAGTTTGACCAAATGCTTGCGATGCTTGAAGAACTAGATGACGTTCAACATATTTATCACAACGTAAAATAAACATATGGAAAAAGAAATTTTAGACTTTATTTTAAACAAAGTAGGCTACATTGCCACTGTTTCTAAAGAAGGTGTGCCAAATGTTGGTCCGAAAGTTACGATGCGCCATTTTTCTGGCAATATCTTAATTTGGAACGAAACTACTTGTAAACACACTAAGTTTAATATTGAAAAAACCTGCAAAGCCTCTGTTTGTTTTGTTGATGAAACCACGCAAACCGGCTACCGTTTTACTGGTCGAGCTACAATTTTGGATAAAACTAGTCAATTGTTTGAACTGTATTCAGAAAACGCCAAAACTTTAGGCTTAAAACAACCTGAATACTTTGGACAATTGGTAGTTGAACAAATTTATCTACTTGACCGCGGACCAAAAGCAGGAACTTTACTTAAAAACTTCGCTTAAAGTGTTTTGTTTTCAAACACTTCTATTAACAAAGAAATTAAATTCAAATTAACCGAGCCTTGCTCGGTTTTTTTATTTTTTTATATCATTTGGCGAAAAAAACCAAATAGTATATAATAAAATAGTATGTGCACACGCACAAAGGCAATGATATGTAAGGTTATTAAAACACAAATAGCCGTTGCTGTGTTTTAAACAATTTACATGGAGCAAGCCTAATCTTAGAATTAGACGAAAGGAGACTTAAATATGGCTGAAAAATCAAAAGGAACAGTAAGAATCACACTTAAGTCATATGATCATAAACTAATTGATCAAGCAGCACTTAAAATCGTGGATGTTGTAACTAAAACTGGTGCCACTGTCGTAGGACCTGTGCCACTACCAACTAAACGCGAAATCTTCACTGTACTTCGTTCACCACACGTTAACAAAACTGCTCGTGAACAATTCGAACGAAGAACTCACAAAAGATTGATCGTAATTGAAAAAATCGGTCAAAAAACCCTGCCACAATTGTTTCAAACTGACTTACCATCAGGTGTTGATATTGCCCTAAAACAATAAAAACACATAAAAACAGGCAAAACAGACAAATTATCGTAAACGATAGAAATGAATTTATATGTCTAAATTAATCTTAGGTATAAAAAATGGAATGACTCAAATCATTTCAGAAGACGGCAAGTTAATTCCATTTACCGTTCTAGATTGCGCTGACAACGTTGTACTACAACAAAAAACTGTTGAAAAAGACGGATATGTTGCTACACAACTTGGTTGCCAATCAAAACGCGAAAGTCTTGCGAACAAACCAATTTTGGGACATGTTGCAAAAGCAAATACTGCTCCTAAGCGCTTCGTTAAAGAACTTAGGTTCAAACACAGCGCCTCTGAGCTAGCAGGCCTTGCAGTTGGTCAAACTGTAGAACCTACAATTTTCAAAGAAGGAGAACTAGTTGACGTGATCGGAATCACTAAAGGTAAAGGATTCCAAGGTTCAATTAAGAGACACGGCCAACGCCGTGGACCTGAAGCTCACGGTTCTCGCTACCACCGCGCCCCTGGTTCAATGGGTGCCATCAAGGGAAATATGAAAGGAAAACCACTTCCTGGTCACATGGGACACGAACAAGTGACTATTCAAAACCTTGAAGTTGTCAAAGTAGACAAAGAACAAGCACTACTTTTAATTAAAGGTGCTGTTCCTGGTCCAAATAAAGGATTTGTTGTGGTTAAATCCGCTGTACGCTAAAGGAGTTTAAATTATGGAATATAAAGTATTAAACCAAAGCGGCAAAAAAGTAAAAACAATTGAATTAAACGATTTTGTTTTCGGAATTGAGCCACACAAACAAGCACTATACGACGTTGTTCGTGCACAACGTTTAGCAATGCAACAAGGTACTCACCAAGTTAAAAACCGTTCAATGGTTTCAGGTGGTGGTCGTAAACCTTATAAACAAAAAGGAACAGGTCGTGCGCGTCAAGGTTCTCGCCGTGCAGTTCAATTTGTTGGTGGTGGTGTTGCATTCGGTCCACAAGTTCGCGAATACGATATTAAAATCAACAAAAAAGTTCGCCAACTTGCCCTTCGTTCAGCACTTTCTCAACACGCTCAACAAGGCACACTAGTATTAGTTGACAAAGTTTCACTACCTGAAATTAAAACTAAACTATTTGCCCAAATTTTAGAAAACCTAAAACTTGACCGCAAAGTGCTTTATGTTGACAACGAGTTTGAAGCCAATGTTGTACTAAGCGCTCGTAACTTAAGTCAAATTACTGTAATGAACGAACCTAGCCACACTTCTGTATATGACTTGCTAGACGCTAAATATCTACTACTTACAGTTGGTGCTGCTAAAGAATTCGAGGAGGCGTTATGTTAAATTTAACTAAAATTAAACAATTTGATATTCTAGTTGAACCTATTATCACTGAAAAATCAAACAAGTTAATTGAAGCCTCAAACTCATACACTTTCCGTGTAAAAAAAGACGCTACTAAACCAGAAATTAAGGCTGCTGTTGAATCTATTTTTAAAGTAACTGTCTTGAAAGTAAGAACTGTGATTTCTCCTGCTAAGAAAAAAACAGTTGGACGCTACCAAGGTATGGTATCTGCTTTCAAAAAGGCTATCGTTACTCTAAAAGAAGGCGACAAGATTGCTGAGTTTACTATTTAGTGAAAGGAGTAAATGATGAAAATTAAGAACTATAAACCTACTACTAACGGACGTCGTAACATGTCTGTTATCGATTACTCTGAACTTTCAAAAGTTGCTCCAGAAAAATCACTTTTAACTACTTTGAAAAAAACAGGTGGTCGCAACAACCAAGGAACTATTACTGTGCGACACATCGGTGGTGGAGTTCGCCGCAAATATCGTATTATTGACTTTAAACGCAATAAAGACGATATAGAAGCAGTTGTTAAAACTATTGAATACGACCCAAACCGTTCTGCAAACATCGCTTTAGTTGCCTATAAAGATGGTGAAAAACGCTATATCTTAGCGTGCGAAGACCTTAAAATTGGCCAAGTTATTCAAAGCGGTGAAAAAGCCGACATTAAAATCGGGAATGCTTTACCACTTGGCAAAATTCCGGTTGGTACTTTTGTACACAACGTGGAGTTAAAACCTGGCAAAGGTGGACAAATTGCCCGTTCTGCTGGAACTTCTGTCCAAATTTTGGGACGTGAAGAGAAATACGTTCTGCTTCGTCTACAAAGCGGCGAAATGCGCAAAGTTCTTGCAACTTGCCGTGCTACTGTCGGAGTTGTTGGCAACTCTCAACATGAACTAGTGGTTCTAGGTAAAGCCGGCCGCGTGCGTTTAATGGGTGTGAAACCCCACGTTCGTGGTACTGCGATGAACCCAGTTGACCACCCTCACGGTGGTGGTGAAGGTCGTACACCAATCGGTCGTAAACAACCACTTACTAAATGGGGTAAGAAAACTCGTGGTGTTAAGACTCGTGATCCTAAAAAAGCATCTAACAAACTTATTGTTAACCGTAGAAAAGGAGGGAAATAATGTCTCGTTCAATTAAAAAAGGACCTTATTGTGAATACACACTATTGGC
Source organism: uncultured Acholeplasmataceae bacterium (assembly GCA_963534175.1). GTDB lineage: Bacteria > Bacillota_I > Bacilli_A > Acholeplasmatales > Acholeplasmataceae > CALISC01. The sequence goes on along the minus strand of CAUSQP010000025.1, from coordinate 1,172 downwards.
AAAAATTGAAAAAATGGCAAAATCAGGCGAAAAGAAAGTTATTCAAACCTGGTCACGCCGTTCAACTATTTTCCCAATTTTCGTAGGTTTCACTTTAGCCGTGCACAACGGAAAAGAACACGTGCCTATCTATATTACAGAAGATATGGTTGGACACAAACTAGGTGAGTTTGTACCAACTCGTACATTTAGAGGACACACCAAAGCCGACAAACGCGCGGCGGCTAAATAAGGGTGGTGAAAATTATGGAAAAACAAGCAAAAGCAATAGTACATGACGCCAAAGTTACACCACGCAAAGCGAAATTAGTGATTGACTTAATTCGCGGCGCAAACATCAAAGAAGCCCTTGCTTACCTCGAGTTTACTAACCGCAAAGCATCACCGATTGTCAAAGAATGCTTAAAATCAGCAATCGCAAACGCAGTTAACAACTTAAAATTAGACCGCGCTAAGTTATTTGTCAAAGAATGCTATGCAACTGAAGGTCTAAAAATGAAAAGAATGTTGCCACGTGCCAAAGGTTCTGGTGACACGATTGTCAAAAGACGTAGCCACATTACTGTAGTTGTGGCTGAAAGGGGATAAGTATGGGTCAAAAAGTTAGTCCAGTCGGTTTAAGAACCGGAATTATCAGAAACTGGGAATCTCGTTGGTATGCAGACAAAAAACTAGTGCCTGTTTATATCAAAGAAGACTACGAAATTCGCAAAGCCATTAAATCTTATCCTGAATACAAAGAAGCCTTAATTTCTTCAATTGAAATTGAACGCTACAAAGGTAAAGAAAAAGATAAAGTTAGAATTCGTCTTTACACCGCAAAACCAGGGCTAGTAATTGGAACCAACGCCGAGACTCGTGCGAAAGTTATCAAAGTCCTTGAAAAAATCACTAAAAAAGACGTTATTTTAAACGTTGTTGAAGTGAAACGTTCTGAACGTAGTGCAGAAATCGTAGCGCAATCTATTGCAACCCAACTTGAAAACCGTGCGTCTTTCCGCCGTGTTCAAAAAATGGCTATCCAACGTGCGCTTAAAGCAGGCGCTTTAGGTTGTAAAACTCTGATTTCTGGTCGTCTAGGTGGTGCTGAAATGGCGCGCTCAGAAGGATATTCTGAAGGTAGAGTTCCACTGCAAACTCTAAAAGCAGACGTAGACTACGCAACTGCTGAG